>NZ_JBKVPW010000017.1:0-75915 GCF_046968865.1 Gallintestinimicrobium sp.
TTTACGCATACCTGCAGGATGCGTTTCTTTGTTGGTTCGCTTAAACTTGTTGCCATTTGTCCTCGTCCTCATCCTATGTACTATCTTTGTTTTTTATATGGTCTATACACCAAATATAGCATGAAATAGATGTTCTCGTCAAGAAGTTTCTGGCTCGTGTACCAGCGCATCGACTGCAGTAAACGCAACGTTCTCTCCATCGTGGATGAGGCTCCAATCTGGCTTGTCTGTGGGTGAATTATCTCTTATCGTAATATACTTCTGATCAGCTCAATGTAGTTCACTTTTACAGTTTCATAGAAAATATTGTCAGAAATCAATTTCATAGTTGAATCAACATAATCGTCAGCATAAAAATCTTCTCGTATGAGTTCTTCTGCTGCAGCCAGCAGCTTCGGCATGGGAATCCCCAGCTTCCGAAAAGTTTCGTAATCCCGCAGTTCAGATTGGAGCTTGTTTCAGTTCCGTCCGCAAGGCTTTGAATTTCACTTTCCACTCGTCGGAAACCCGGTAGGAATCACAGATTTTCTGAATGGCCTTGCCGCAGATGGAATAAGGAAGCCCACAGCTTTTCATCCACCGATGAACAACCTCCGGCTCAAAAATAGTCAGCTCTGCGATCAACCAGGCTTGCGCCATCTGCACATAATAGTGATCATCTGCTTTCATCAGCGGCAGCAACCACTCTGCATGACCATGCCCCAGCCGGGAAATGAACATTACATAGCCCCAGCGACGAATAAATGGATCATCGGAATGAATATATTCCTGAGCATACCCTATCGCCATTTCAAAATCCAGCGCCGCCACATACCGAATGATCTGATCCGTGTGCCACCAATCCGTAAACAGTAAATTCTCATGGATGAAAGCCATCCGTGCAGCCACATCCTTAATTTGCTGTAAATTTACATAATAGTAGATTCGATGAAACTGCTGCTCCGTCAAAATATGTTCCCGAAGGGGTGCCGCATCCGCCTGTTCCTTGACATAGCGGCGGATCAGCCTGTCCACGTCTGCTGTTTTGTATTGCCCCAAAGCGTCCAGATCCTGCTGAACGGACTGTGGGGTTAAACGTTTTCTTTCTTCCATAATCTTTTCTCCATATTATTCTTCCAAACTCAAATTCATTAGGTCAAAGTCGATATCCTGCCCGTTGATTCTGAAAAATGCCGGGAAGGTGCACAGCTTGCGAAAACCGTATTTTTCATAAAGGTGGATGGCACGAAAATTGTCGCTTCGCACTTCCAGATTCAACTGACGGAAGTCATTTTCCTTTGCGAAAGAAAGGATTGCTTCCGTCAGCGCAGAGGCCGCACCGCAGCCCCACCATGCTTTTTTCAGGCTGATCCCGAACTCTCCACGATGGCACATTCGATTGTTCTTGCGGTTCAGGCTTGCTGTTCCGATGATCTCACCGTTCACTTTGGCAAGATACTGAACATTGTCCGTCGATTGAGCTTGCAGACGCAGATAGGATTGCTCTGCTTCCAAGTCCAGGAGCACACCCTCCGGTCCAAAGCTGAGGTTATCTGTTTCTCCACCGATGATTTTCAGGTAGTTCAGCAAGGCAGCCGCATCCTCTGCTTGTGCACGGACAATTTCAAACATTGTATGTTTCATCGTTTCCTCCATAAACAATAATTTACGGTTGCCTTAAAAAATCAATCTCGTATCGTATTCCATGCGAAAGCAATAATCCGTCTGTTAGGTCAATACGCAAAATACAAGTGTTTACATCATCAAAATTATTATGTCCATTATCGATCCATGCAGAAAATACCTCTCGCATCTTATTTGCAATCTCTTTGTTTTCTTCTTTTCCAAAATACCCCAAATTAACACCTTTTCCATGTGCGGTAAACCACTCGCCGGTAAGTGCAACCGTTGGATTTACTTCGATCTGCTTCATTTTGTTTGATAACCCATATGTAAGCACATAAAATGCACCATCCACATAAAAGGTATTTACATTACGAACATAAGGAATTTCATTTACTGCAGTTGCCAAAGCAATAATACTGTCTTTTCCAAAGCGCTCCATTAGTATTTTTTCAGCTTCTTTTGTTAATTTTTCCATTATTTACCTCTACAAATTTATCTACGTGTTCCGTTATCATTAAAATGTTTTTGCAAAGCTTTCTCTGTCGGATAAATTGATACAATCAAAATAATACTTTGAATTGTTATTAGAATTCCCCCTGCAGCCCCAATCGTATTTTCATCACGATGGTATAACGGAATATGTATCAAAGCAGATGGTATCATCATTAACCATCCTATTTTCCACCAAAGTTTTCCACAATAGTCGTGAGCAAATTTCCATGTATCTATATTTTTCATTGAACGAGTTGTTCTGTAACCTAACATACCATTTATATGTTTTGGACAATGTTTCCACATCATTCTTCCAAGAACCACCATAACAATTGGAATTAATAAATCACTTATTAACATAAACCACCAAAACCACAAAAAATCCACCTCCCAAAATTTCGATTGCATCGGTTCACCTCATGGCAGAAGCCTGAACGCCTGCTCCAGCAGCCAGTCTCGGCTTTCCAGAAAATCGTATCCCAGCAGCGCCTCTATCTCCTCCGATTGACCGTATAGCTTGTCGCAAATATCGACATCCTGTAAAGTAATCGTCTGGTTTTGAAACCGAAGCTGCAGTTCCCGCACATAGGGAATCCGTTTATATTGTGAAGTCCCGACACCAGCAATTTCGGTTTCGTGATAGTGAATGTCAGGAAGCCGAGAATACCAAGAGGCGCTGAGGATGGAGCCGGTATGCCCGGTGTCAACTCTGGCCGAAAAGCACCGCCCAGCATACTCCGGGGAAACGACTGGGCCGTGCTTGATTTCAGGACTTAGATGTTCAGCCGTCCTTTCCGGTAAGCTGACCGATAAGGATTCGTCTTTTGTGGAATAACTCCAACGATATCGGGAAATCACGTCCCATCCGAGCAGCATTTCAGCCGGGAAAATCCTGCCGCTTTCATCGCTGTGTGCAAAATCTGCATCATCCGTTACGAGCACCTTGCATTTTTCAACACAAATATCTCCGATCCGGATGCCGGGAATAGCAGCAGTCTGAAACTCACGAACCATACCATTATTGTTTCCGGCGCGGAGAGTCTCTTTTTCGGGTACGGCACAAAACCGGTGCAGAAGGCTTTTTGAGATAACCGTCATACCCGCGCCGGTGTCAAACAATGCGATGGCATTCACATTTTCAATTTGGACGTTTACAAACAGAAGGTTTGCAAATTTGCTGCTCGACAGGCAATTTATCATTGGATCATCCCCTCCCAATACAAATGATACACTGCATACTTGCCGCCGTCAAAGGTCTGCATAATAATGGAAGGATCTGCAACAATAGAATGCACGCTCTGCGAGCATTCTATTGTCATGAATCAAGGCAAGATGTCCAGTCCTCTTATAAAACTTCAAATATCTTTGCACCCCTGGTCATCAGCCAATGATGAAGCCAGCCAGCGGCCACGAAAAGTGCCGCGCAGACCAGCACGAAATAAGTGCTGATACTTACAACATTTCTTAACATCACATAGATTCCTGCAAGCGCTATTACCATCAACCAGCCGCCAAACAAGGTTACCGCAACCGGAACGCTTTGCTTGATGGGTACAATCTCGCTCATCCAGTTCAAATTCGGCATTTTCAGGTTCAAGGCCAGACCGATTTCTGCCATCAGGAGTGCAAACAATGCAGAGACCACGGGAATCAAAATGCCATATACCAATCCCGGTTTTGTCAGCCACTCCAAAACAGCCACCAGCGGAATGGCCGGAAGGAACGTCAGAAGCAAGTGCAGGTGCAGTTTTGCCCGAAGCACCTGACTGCCGGACACAGGCATAGACTGGGCGATCCACAGATTTTTGCCCTCCAAAGAAATGGATGGAGCAGTCATAATATTCATCGTCGCAAACAGACAAACGATTGCGACAGCCAGCAGTGGGAGGCAGGATTCCAGCCCCGGTATGGAGAAAAAATCCCGAACAGAGGCCGATTTTAAAACCAAAGCCGCTGCGGAAAACGGCATCAGTACAATGCCAAGCCCACAATTCAGCATATAATTAGTGCTGCCCACAAAGCGGCGCAGTTCTTTTTGCAGCAATGCTCCGCTGACCGAGCCGGTTTTGACCGTCTGCTCCTTGTAAACCGTTTTTGTCTCGCCATGGTTGGTGGTTGCCAGTTTTAAGAAGCTGTGGGACAAAACCAAATAGGTAGTCACTCCCGCCGCCAGCACAATTCCCGTAAAAATCAGCATGGAAAGAGCATTTCCCTCTGCTGCCATACCCATGTGATACAGAGGATAGAGGAAAATCCTCAGCTTTTCTCCAAAGGCTTCGAGATTGAAAAGTATCATTTGAAAGATGGAATATGCCATCCCGCAAACATAATAGTATGCCCCAATAAACGCCAGTGAAATCACAACGGTAATGATCTTCTTGTGCTTAACCTTCGTTGCCACCAGTGCAACCACCCAGCCGAGGATAGCCGACAGCACCAGAATCAGCACCGACAGCACCAACGGAATCAGCAGCACATGAATGGTTCCCATAATGGAAACGGGTGCGTTCACAAACCAGATCAGCAGTGTCGGGAGCATCACGATCAGCTCATACATCAGCCCCATGGCATAGACGCCAGACAGCCGAGCCAGCAAAATTTGTGACGCAGGAATCGGCATCGCCAGCAGCAAGTCATTGTCCTTGGCCTGATAAAGGGAGCTATAGGTATTGAATACGCTGCCGAACACGCCAAGAAAAACAGCCAGCAGTCCCATGATGCACCAATACATCCATCCCATATTGGCAGAAAGCAGCGACTCGCAAAGCGCATTGGCGGCACCCCCAAAGATCACTCCAAGAAAGCCAAACAGGAGCAGATACAAAACTGCCGTGCCGACAACTCCTTTTGCACTGCGGTGCTTTCCCGTCTTTTTCTCCTGATACAGCCAGGAAAAAACCTCCATCATTTGCCGTTTGAATAGTGCTTTTGTCATCCTTCACCCTCCAGTTCCAGAAATACATCTTCCAAAGAAGTATCTCCCTTAACCTCCTCCATGGTTCCGGATCTCACCAGCTTACCGCCCTTGATGATGGCGACCTTGTCGCAGAGCTTTTCCGCAACCTCCAACACATGAGTAGAAAAGAAAATTGCCGATCCCTTGCCGCACAGATCACGCATGATGGATTTCAGCAAATGGGAGGCTTTGGGATCAAGTCCCACAAAAGGCTCGTCCATGATAATGAGCTTCGGCTGGTGGATCAATGCGGAAATGATCGCCAGCTTTTGCTTCATGCCGTGAGAGTAAGCGGAAATTGGCTGCGCCAGATCTGCCGTCAACTCAAAGGCATCTGCGTAGCGGCGAATCCGATATTTGCGGTCAGCAGCACCGACCCCAAAAATATCCGCCACAAAATTCAAATACTGAATTCCCGTCATAAATTCATACAGGTCTGGATTGTCGGGAATATAGGCAAGCTTCCGTTTGCAGTCAATCGGGTTTTCCTTCACCGAAATTCCATCAATGAAAATATCGCCGCTCTCAAACTGCAAAATGCCGCAGCAGGATTTCAGGGTCGTGGTCTTGCCTGCTCCGTTATGTCCAATGAAGCCGTAGATCTCACCGGGCTTGATCTGCAAAGACAGGTCATCCACTGCCTTTTTCTCTCCGTATTTTTTTGTCAAATGCTCGATTTTCAACATTTTTTCTGTTCCTCCATTTTCCCATCGTGACAGGAAACCACACATTCATAGCGGCACTTGGGGCAAAAGAGGGGAAAGTCCTCCAGCACCGTATGCGTCCGAATCTGCGTCCGTGTCTTGCTGCCACATTTTGGGCATAATATCCAATCTATTTTCTCTTTATTCTCCATTCAACATCACCCCTTACTGTAAATCCTGTTCTTGAGCTTTCCTGCGACGGAGAAGCTGCCTGTTTACCTCGGTAGCTGTTCGGGCGGTCTGACCAAAATCAATCAAATGCCAGACAATTTTGGCAGCCAGAATAAAGCTGGCGTAAATCATCCCATCCAAGGAGTTGTACCAAAACTCCCAATGATGTGCAAGAGGGAGCAAAACTGCTTCCAGGAGCACTGTGTGTAATGCAGTACGGAACCACCAGTCCCCTAAGGTCAGCTCCCTTTTTGAATAATAAACTGCCAACGATGCCATACACACCAGTGTGAAAATGATACATCTGCCGAAAAAAGTAACTACCGGCAATTCGGAAGTAGGATTAAACAGCAGACACATGAAAAAGGTGCTGAGCATGATGATCCCATAAGCCACTACAAAGCGGTGGAGCCAAAACACGATTTTTTTCATAAGCACCTCCTATACCCCCAGCAGTCGTTTGAGCTCGCCGACATACTGCCGGGAAATGATCACTTTTTCGCTGTTTTCCAACGTGGCCTCGAACCGTCCCGATACAGATGGGTGGACATATTGAATCTTGTCTGCGTTCAGGATCATGGATTTACTGCATCGAAAAAACATAGAGCCTCGACATGTTTCTTCAAATTCATACAGCTTTTGCTTGCACTTAAATACTGTTTTTTCACAATACAGGAAAGAACACCCCTCTACGACCTCAAAATAGTAAACATCGCTGAGCTTCAGCCGATAAACTTTTTCGTCAGCAAAAGCGCTGATTGAAATTTCTCCGGTCGTAACCGCTCGGATCGCTTCCACCCATTTCTCCTGCGTGTCATAGCAGCGAACGATCACTTCTTCTTCCTTTTCACCGGGAATCAACTCCACAGACAGCTTCATGTCCCCACCTCCCTTCAGTTCTACGATACTATATCACAGCTTGTTTCTCATATCTACATTGGGGACTGTAAGTTGTAAAAATCAGAGGATAAGTTGCATCATACATCCACAAGAGAGGAAACAATAGAATGCACGCTCTGCGAGCATTCTATTGTCATGAATCAAAGTAAACTGCCGTGTCTTGCTTTCAGCAGACACGGCAGTTTGTCAGGAGCATCCTATCTTTTTCGGGGTTTGGATTTTCGTAATTCTGCAAACGGGATTTTCTATTTCTTTTTCCACACCATTACATAATCTCTTTCTCCAGTAGCTTCATCCAATCCATCGCTCTGGATCTCAAAACCTTCCCTCTTGTAAAAAGAGATTGCCCGTGTATTTTTCCGATACACATTTAAGCGTAATTCGTTTCTTTTGTCTTTTGTATCATTCAGCAGAATTTTACCGATACCCTGAGACTGCATTTTATCAGAAACAAAAATTCCCTCGATATAATCGTTGTTCAGCCCTATAAACCCCTGGATTTTCTGATCACTTTCATAGACATAGACTTCCGCCTGTAACAGCATTTCTTTTACCAATTCAAAATTACGTTTCCAATATTGAGCAGAAATAAAATCATGTGCTTTTAAATTCGTATCTAACCATATATCGGCAACCCTGTCTATATCTGCTTTTTGTAATTTTCTGACCATAATCTATATTCCTCTCAAACGCAACTTCGTCAAACCAAAGTTCACAATACCTGCAAGCTTGTTCCACCCTATCTTATCCCCAGCTCGTCCAGTGCTTTCTCCCAATAGGAGTCCGCAATATTATACCAGGGGTCCTGATACAAACCAAAGGATTCCTACCATAATGACTGCAAGGCACAGACACACTGCTCCCACTCCGATAAACACCTTTTGAATACACGACGTTTTTTCAGTCGGGCAATAAAATTCCTCAATGTGGTCAGGATTGACAAAAAGCTCCACCGCCTGTCCTACTTCCACTTCCGGTTTCGCGGTTCCGATAAATGCTTTTGCTCTCTGTGTCACACCTCCAACGGTGTATTCATAAATCGGAAACCACGATTTTAACGCCGCCTCTCCACTGGCAGAAAAATCATCCACACCCACTCTTTCTCTTCGCAGATCCACTACGGTTGCAGTGATCGGCAAAGTGCAGATATTTCTTTTTTTCCGTCCTCTTACATGCAATCCGATGCCGATGCAAAGAAACGTAACTCCGAGTATACCCCATACCAGTATAAAAAATAAGAATATTAGTGTTGTTGTTTCCATTCTGTCACTCCCAGTTCATCGAATTGTGTAAATGCCTCTGTCCGTTCTGTTTCCACTCCACACAAAGCGCCTGAACTTAATTGTAGCATAGAAAGAAGCTTCTTCGCAAATACAAATCCGGCATTGCATTTTCCTTATTCCAAATTTTCCACCTTGTTCTTTTTGACTTTCTTTAACAGGGCATATCCCACCAGGCAGGCAGCAAGCTCTGTGATCGGAAACGCCCACCAGATCAGCGAAACGTCTGCCTGTCCGTTTCTGACAAACACGGAAAAAATACCAGCCAGCGGCAATAGGATCACAAACTGTCTGAGCAGAGAAATCACCAGGGACTCTGCACCGCTTTCCAGTGCCTGGTAGATTCCCTGATATGCCACATTGATTCCCGCAAAGAGAAAGCTGATCGAAATTATCCGCATCGCCCCAATGAAATACTCTCTCGACTGTCCGGCATTGAACAGCGAAGCAAACGCGTCCGGGAAAATTTCCGTAATTGCTGTTCCGATTACCATAAGCACAGCCGTATAAATCAGACCATATTTCATTCCGTCCTGAACCCTCTTTTTGCTTCCCATTCCATATGCAAATGCTATGATCGGCGTGATCGCGTCCCTCAGTCCGAAAGCCAGAAACAGCACAAACTGCTGGACTTTATAAAACAGTCCGTATGCGGTCTGGGCGGAAGGATTGAATTTTAAAATCAGGTTCATCACATAAACCATGACAGACATCAGTGCCTGTGCAAGGATTGCCGGAAGCCCGATTGCATAGATCTCTTTTATAATTCCAATGTCCGGTTTCAGATATTTTACGCCATGCTCGAATTCTTTATTGAATTTTATATGGAAGAAGAACAGCAATGCCGCAGATGCCACCTGTCCGATCACCGTCGCGTATGCAGCGCCCTGTACTCCCATTTCCGGAACGGGTCCGATTCCGTAAATCATAATCGGATCGAGGATGATATTTATTACCGCACCCACAACCTGACCGATGGTGGAATAGAGTGAACGTCCCGTCGCCTGCAGCAGTTTTTCAAAGATGGAAAAGAAAATAATTCCAAACGAAATCACGCAGCAGATGCTCAGATAATCCGTTCCCATCGAAATAACTTCCGGGTCAATGGTCTGGGAAGAAATATACGTTTTTCCCCCAAATATCCCAAACAACAGGCACACCGCATAGATCACCGCGCCCAAAAACAGACTGTTCCCGGCGACCTTCGCCGCCTTTTTGGAGTTTCCTTGCCCAAGGGTCAATGCGAGAAGGGCATTGGTTCCAACACCGGTACCGATTCCGACTGCCACCATCAGCATCTGAACCGGAAATACGAGTGTCAGCGCATTTAACGCCGCTTCGCTCCCGGATTTCATATTTCCGACAAAAGCGCTGTCCACAATGTTGTAAACCGCCTGCAATGCCATCGATAAAATCATCGGAATTCCCATCTGAATCATGAGCTTATTGACCGGCATTTCTTTCATTTTGTTGCTTTCCGCTTTCATAAGTTTCCTCCTTTTTTCGCACAAAAAAACGAGCAGCAAAACTGGATTTACGCAATTTTGCTACTCGTTCGTAAGTTATTATATTTCTGATTTTTGAAAAAGTCAAACAAAAATCTTTTACCAGACACCTTCAGGAAATCTTTTTGCGGTAATACAGATTTCTCCATTTTAAAAAATGCTTCCAGCTGCACACAGACTGTTTTTCAAATCTTCCCGATATCCCGGCTCGCCCTCCCACAGGGAATTGACGGTCACACAGCTGCTTTCGGGATGTCCGGTCGCATGGATGATCTTTCCATTTCCCAGATAAATCGCCACATGTCCCGGAAAAAAGAGCAAATCACCCGGTTTGGCCTGTTCTATCGGGATTTCATGAACCGGATAGCCTTCTTTGATCGCTGCATCCCGCCAGATCAGGATCCCATTTCGGAAATAGCTCATAAACGCAAGACCGGAGCAGTCAATTCCACATGCTGTTTTCCCGCCCCAGCGGTACTGCGTCCCGAGATAGGAATACGCAGTCTGCACGATGCTTTCCCGGAAAGCTTCTTCCAACCTGAGTGCGTCTGCATCCTCTTGTTCTTTCGGCTCCGACTGTGATACTGCGTCTATACGCTCCGTCAGAACCGTCGGCCGCTGCGTCACCCATTTTCTCCACTGCTCCTGTCCCTGGCACGGCTCCAGAAAACGGCTCCGCATATATCCATCCCTAAGACCGCCCATTCCATCCGGTAAAAAGACGCGTCGCCAGCCCGGCTGCAGCAGGCGGGCTGCAGCGCTACTATCGCCGGAAGCCGAATCCTTCTCTGCCCAAATCAGACTCCCGGCATACAGTGTCGTGATACGCCTTGCCTGTACCCGTTCCGCTTCCAGCACGTCTGCAATATTCTGGCAAACCTGAAAAAGCTGCATGGCACAACCGGAGTTTTGTGCATCATAGCATACACCTGCACCTCCTACACTTTCCAGGGGCACATACTCTTCTGCCGCAATCCATCCCTCATATCCATAATGCGTCCGGATTTTATAAAAAGCGTTATTCTCTTCCAAAACCTCGTACTGCCATCCAAAGAGAATTTCATCTGCAACACCGCCATTTTCCGGCACGCCCGTAGGCTCTATGCCAACAGCCGTACCACACGCTGCATATGCAGGCGTTTCATACAACGTTATTACCGGTTTCTGGCAAATTCCAGGCTTTCGCAACATTTCCTTTTCCCTCTTCTTTCTGCTTCATCGAAAAAACAAATACGATAATACAATACAAAATTTATGCAATTCAGGCTTCCGGTATACGGAAAGTCTGTATGCATCCGTCAACCTATCTGTGCGCATGCGGACGATGGCTGCACAGCATCGCTTTCTGCGCAATGCATCAAAAGAAGCTGCTGCACATTCGCACAACAGCTTCTCCCATTTTTTGCAATAGAATATTTTTTATCTCATTCCAACTGTTACGATTTCAAAGCCTCTGACAGGAATTTCATACCAGCCGTCTGCATTTGCAGTTTCGGGACGAACCTCTTCCTCCAGAATATTGGAGAAGTACAGGGTTTCAAAAGAAGCGTCCTTCTTGATACGCAGAACGGTGGGTTCGCCGGAGCAGTTGACAAAACGTGCCATCCGGTCAGTGCCTTCTGCTTTCTCCTTGAGGTTGGAGAACATCATGCGCTCGCCTTCCCAGGTCAGCCAGGATTTCTCAGCCGGCAGGGTTCCTGCATGAACCTTGGTCTGTGCAACTGTATAAGGTACCTGGAACTGATATGCGCTTCTGAAGCTGTTGCTTTCAACCAGATCTCCTGCAAAGAAGGTCATCTCGTACTCTGCAGTGATATGACGCAGCTGCTGGGACAGCTCGGTGGGGAATACGCCCCAGTCACCCAGCTCACCGACACTACGCAGGATGGTAACTGCCAGTGCATTCTTTTCCTCCGGAAGGATTTCATACTCATACAGACCGATGTTTGCAATGAGCATGCCGCCCTTTTCATCGTTTAAGCCCACAAAGCTCTGCTGATGCTCGCACTTGCAGGGATTCTCCCACAGCTTGCTATGCTCGTTGGGACGGTTCACCACTTCAAATACGCTGTCTGCATAGTGGTGTGTGCAGGAGATTCCGGTCGGTGCTACCACGCGAATTCTGTGATCCTTTGCAGTGTTATCGAACTCGGTTACAAACCTCACGCTGCGGCTGTCTTTTTCCAGAGTAATTGTGGTGTGCAGAACGATCTGTGTCGTCTCACTGCTTCTTTTGCAGGTACGCTTCATGAATTCTACAAGACCTTCCTGCTCTTCCTTTAACTGATCGTCTGCGGAAACCGGAACGGTCAGCACATTGGTCACTTCCACGCTTGCCGCAAAATCGGTATTTTCCACCAGCTTGATTTCTGCCTTTGTGCCCTTTGTCACAATTTCAGGATTTCCCTTCGGGCAGAAGTAGATGTATTCGTTGCCCGCATCCAGGGTATCTTCAAAATATCCAAGACCTTCGTAGGTCTTTCCGGTCTGCTTGTCCAGAACATTCAACGTACCGTCGTCGTTGATCGCAACCTTCAGGAATTCATTTTCCAGATGACGGTCATCGCTTGCGATGTTGCTGCCCTTTCCAGCTGTCCCAGCGGCTTCTGCAGGAACCAGCGCGTAGGTACGGTATCCCAGTGCAGGCAGTTTTTCTGCAAAAAGGGAAACCTTCACCTGTCTTGCCATGTAAGGCTGACGGAACTTGTCATCCGGCAGGTCATAGCCGAATTTTACGTCTGCATCTTCTACCGTTGCTTTCTGTACATTGCCTTCACTGTCCACAACAACGTACTCCGGCAGCTCCCATGCCTTCATATCGCGGCGTCCGTCCCAGAGCCACTTGTTGTAGTCACGCTTTGCATCCAATACGACTGTCACCTTACCGGTGCGCTCGTCGCCAGTGGTGTTGAACACAACAAACGGAACTGCGTTTTCGCCATATTTTTCAAATACAGAAGTATCTGTCAGGTCTGCAACATAAGCGGAAGCATCCTCGGAAAGGGTATGGGCGATCTCTGTGGAACGGTCGAAACGGACTTCGATTTCTTTGTTGACCTGATCCACGCTGCAGCCGCAAATGCTGTCGTGGGGATGGTTCTGCATCAGGATCTTCCATGCATAGTTGAAACGGTCATGGGGATATTCCTTACCGTTTTCTGCTGCAAATACAGCCAGAGGCTCGGATACGCGCTCCAGTGCAACCTCGTTTCTGCGGTTCTGGCGCTTTAAGGTTACATGGGAGGAACAGGTATTGACCAGCGTATACCAGCCGTCTGTCTCCTGGCTGGTCAGCTCGCCTTTTACGGTAGAAAGCTTTTCACCTGCCTCTGCCTGAACCTTCTTGACATAATCTTCGAAGTTAGAATGAACAAACTCGATATCGGGATACAATCTGCGCGCGGTTTCAATTGCTGCAGAAAGATCCTTCTGAACCGGCTGATGGTCGCAGCCGTTCATGAACAGCAGCTCGTCTGTAGATGCGAACATCTCAGCCTTTGCAAGACGTTCCTCCCAGTATGCCTTTGCTTCTTTTTCATCCACCGGGATTTCCATACCGTTGCAGTACCAGTTTGCAAACAGGATACCAAGAAGCTTTGTGCCGTCGGGAGACTGCCACTGCATTTCAGAATAAGCGGATTCGTACTCGCCGCCTTCTTTTAATTCATTGTTAAAACCAACCGGCTTTACGCCGCGGCCAAACGCAACAGCTTCCATGCCAGCCTGGGTCAGCAGCTGAGGCATCTGTCCCGCATTGCCGAATGCATCCGGGAAATAGCCAACCTTTGTCAGATTGCCGTAGGCCTTTGCTTCACGAATACCGGTCTGAAGGTTTCTGACATTTGCTTCACCGCTGGTTAAAAACTCATCCTGCAGGATGTAGAAGGGACCTACACGGAAATGTCCCTCTCTGACATGTCTTAACAGCTCTTCTCTTTTTTCCGGACGGATTTCCAGATAGTCGTCCAGCACGATGGTCTGACCATCCAAGTGGAAGCTGTAAAAGCCGGGATCTTTGTCAAACAGTTCCATGTTGGTGTCGATCAGATCCAGCAGCTTCATTTTATGCCGCTCTAACGGCAGATACCATTCTCTGTCCCAATGGGAATGGGAAATAATATGTACAGTCTTTTTCTTCATAGGTTTCTCCCTCTTTCCTGTCCGGCAATTCTCCGGAATCTCTGGTTTTATCATCCCCTATTCCATGAAAAAATGCAACACCCAAAATAGTTAGGTTATCTCTAAAAAAATGTTACTGTTCACCCGCGCCATTCGCAAAACCGCGTCTTCGACGCTTTCCGCTGCTTTGCAGCTCTTTTTGCTCATAAAATGGCGCTCCCTTCGTACCCTTCTGCGTTCAGATTTTCGTGCAAGCACGGAATCTGAACGCAGAAGGGTACGAGTGAACTGTAACCCCAAAAAGCAAGAACAGCCGCAGGGTGCAGCAAATCCATGCACCCTGCGGCTGTAATATAAATCCGTTACATAATTTTATGAACCCATCCTGCAGGTCCTTCGATCTTACCCATCTGAATACCTGTCAGAGTGTCATACAGCTTCTGGATCACCGGTCCCATGCTTTCCATACCGCTGGGGAAGCAGATCTCCCTGCCATGGTCTACCACCTTGCCGACCGGGCATACAACAGCTGCCGTACCGCAGACGCCGCATTCTGCAAAATCAGAAAGCTCCGCCAGCTTAACCGGACGCTCTTCCACCTTCATGCCCAGGATATCCTTTGCAACGACTGCGATGGAACGACGTGTTACAGAAGGAAGGATGCTGTCAGACTTAGGAATGACAAGAGTTCCTTCTTTGTCGATGAAGATAAAGTTTGCGCCGCCGGTCTCCTCTACATAGGTGCGGGTTGCGGGATCAAGGAACATGTTTTCATCGTAGCCGTTCTGATGTGCGGTTACATAGGCATGCAGGCTCATCGCATAGTTCAGACCAGCCTTGATATGTCCGGTTCCATGCGGTGCTGCGCGGTCAAAATCACTGACACAGATGGTAAGCGGATGAACGCCGCCCTTAAAGTACGGTCCAACCGGAGTTACCAGAATGCGGAACTGATATTCATCCGCGGGCTTAACGCCGATAACCGGAGAGCTTGCAAACATATAAGGACGAACATATAAGCTTGCGCCGCTGCCGTAAGGAGGAACCCATGCAGCATTTGCCTTAACCACTTCTTCTACTGCTTCCAGGAAACGCTCTGCCGGGAACGGAGGCATCTCCAGACGCTTTGCGCTGTCCATCATACGGACTGCATTTAAGTCCGGGCGGAACGTTACGATATGTCCATCCTCTGTTGTATATGCTTTGAGACCTTCAAAGATCTCCTGGCAATAATGAAAAATACCTGCACATTCGTTCAGGGTAACTGTCGGATCGTCTGTCAGTCCACCCTTATCCCAGGCACCATTTTTGTAGTTTGCCACATAACGGTAATCTGTTGTCATATAGCCGAATCCGAGATTTGCCCAGTCCAGATTCTTTTTTTCCATCTTGTCCACACTCCTTACTTCTGGCTCCCATCCGCCGGGTTCTTCTTTTGCCGGCGTCTGTTTTGCAGTTTTCTATAGAATTCGAAAACATTATAGCACTATTCTTTCCGATAGAAAAGATTTTTTTCACGCGCCTTCTCCTGCCGCGCCCGTTTAGAAACCGCAGCGTGGATGCTTTCGCTTATTCGCTGTGGCTGACCGTCTCCTTCATCATCCGCACATAGGTGTATAAATGTCCGCCCGCATGAGAGCCGTATTTTTCGATCAGCTTTACAACTGCACTTCCGACAATAACACCATCCGCCGTTTTGGAAATCTCTGCCGCCTGATCCGGTGTGTGGATACCGAAGCCAACCGCTGCCGGAACGCTGCTGACACTGCGGATTTCTTTTAACATCCCACCGATATCGGTGGTGATATTAGTTCTCTCTCCGGTTACGCCCATCGACGATACCACATACAAAAATCCTTTCGCTCCTTTGGCAATCTTACGGATTCTCTCTTTGGAGGTCGGTGCAATCATCGAGATCAGGTCTATGCCATAGCGGCTTGCAACAACATCAACCTCTTCTTTTTCCTCAAAGGGCAGATCGGGGATGATGATGCCGTCGATCCCTACATCCTGGCAGCGTTCAAAAAACGCCTCGTAGCCGTAATGGAACACCGGATTCAAATATGTCATAAATACCAGCGGAATTTCTGTTTTCTCCCGCAGTTTCTTTACCATGTCAAAAATATCGTCGGTCGTCACACCGCCGGAAAGCGCCCGGATATCCGCCTCCTGAATGACCAGTCCCTCCGCGATCGGATCGGAAAACGGAATGCCGATCTCGATCAGATCTGCGCCTGCCCGCTCCATTTCCAGAATGTATTCCTCTGTCTTATCCAGGGACGGATCTCCCGCTGTCAAAAATGCAATAAATGCCTTTTTATTTTCAAATGCCTTTTGGATTCTGCTCATCTTTTTCCTTCTGTCTTTCGGACAGCCTTTCCTGCAGGTTTTTTGCGCCTGCCAAAGTTTTCTTTTATTCTCTGTTTTTCGGGTTTACTCTGAAATATCTTCGCCGCGATATCTTGCAATCGCTGCAACGTCCTTGTCGCCGCGCCCGGATAGACAAATAATGATCGACTGATCCGAAGACAAGGTCGGTGCAAGCTTTCTCGCATGCGCAACCGCATGGGCGCTCTCTATCGCGCAGATGATGCCCTCCGTACGCGCCAGATACTCAAACGCTTCTACCGCTTCCTCATCCGTTACCGGTACATAGCTTGCGCGTCCGGTATCGTGCAGCCATGCGTGCTCCGGTCCAATGCCGGGATAATCCAGTCCTGCAGAAATCGAGTACACCGGTGCAATCTGTCCGTACTGATCCTGACAGAAATAGGATTTCATACCGTGGAACACACCTGGCGTTCCCTTTGCCATTGTTGCTGCATGCTTATCCGTATCGATTCCTTTTCCTGCAGCCTCGCAGCCGATCAATGCAACTTTCTTTTCCGGAATAAACTCATAGAACATACCCATTGCATTGCTGCCGCCGCCGACACACGCCAAAACAGCTGCCGGAAGCTTTCCTTCCTTTTCCAGAATCTGTGCCTTTGCCTCCCGTCCGATGACAGACTGGAAATTCCGCACGATCGTCGGAAACGGATGCGGTCCCATAACAGAGCCCAGTACATAGTGGGTGTCCGATACGCGGTTTGTCCACTCACGCATCGTCTCGTTTACTGCATCCTTTAAGGTCTGGGTTCCGCTTGTTACCGGATGCACCTTTGCGCCTAAAAGCTTCATTCTGTAAACATTCAGCGCCTGCCGGTCTGTGTCCTCTTTTCCCATAAAAATCTCACATTCCAGTCCGAGCAGTGCCGCAGCTGTTGCACAGGCAACCCCATGCTGTCCGGCGCCAGTTTCTGCGATGACGCGGGTTTTACCCATCTTTTTTGCCATCAGCACCTGGCCGAGTACGTTGTTGATCTTGTGAGAACCGGTGTGGTTTAAGTCCTCCCGCTTTAAATAGATCTTCGCACCGCCCAGATCCTTTGTCATTTTCTCCGCATAATATAACAGCGACGGTCTTCCTGCATAATTTTTTAACAGATCATCAAGCTCCGCACAAAACTCCGGGTCATTTTTATAAAATTCGTACTGCTCCTCCAGATGAATGATCTCATTCATCAGCGTCTCCGGAATGTACTGTCCTCCGTGTATTCCAAATCTGCCTTTTTCCATCAGTTGTATTCCTCCTTCTGCCGTGCTGCCGCTACGCACGCGAAAATTTTCTCCCGATCCTTAAAACCGTCGGTTTCTGCGCCGCTGTTGACGTCGAACGCCCAGGCTCCCGTTCGCACAGCCTCTTTTATATTCTCTGCATTCAGCCCGCCCGCCAGGAAAAATGGGCGGCCGATAGATTCTATTAAAGTCCAGTCAAAGACTCTTCCGGTTCCGCCGCTGCCCTGATCCAGCAAAATGTAATCTGCGTAGCTTTCCCTGGCACGCAGCACATCTTCCTTCGTCCGGACGGAAAACGCCTGGATCACCGGACAGCTGACTTTGCTTTTCAGTTCATTTATATATGCCTCGTCTTCCTGCCCGTGCAGCTGCACCCAGTCAATGACGCCATCCTCTACCAGACCGACAATGGTTTCTATTGTTTCGTTGACAAAAACACCGACTGCCGGGATTTCTTTTTTTAACATGCTGTGCAGCTGTTTTGCCTGCTCGGGTGAAACCTGCCGCCTGCTCCTTGCAAAGACGAAACCTGCAAAATCAACTCCGGCGTCGTTGACCCATTCGATATCGCAAGGGCGGGACAGCCCACAGATCTTGAGGCGTGGGTGTGCAGATTCTGCGATGTTTGCAGTTCGAATTATATCTTTGCTGCGCTGCTTTTGCTCACTCATGGCAGTCCCTCTTCAACTCCTGCAGCATCGCCGCTTTGTCGCTGCTTCTCATCAGCGTTTCGCCAATCAGCACCGCGTCCGTTCCATTTTTATATAAAACGGCAACGTCCTCTGCACCCCTGATGCCGCTTTCGGAGACGTAGAGTACCTCGGGCGGAATCAGCGCCCGCAGACGCACACTGCTTTTGACATCCACAGTAAAATCCTTCAGGTTCCGATTGTTGACACCGATGATCCGCGCTCCGGCACGCAGCGCCCGCGCAACCTCTTCTTCGTCGTGTGCCTCAACTAACGCCGATAAGCCAAGGCTATGCGCCTTTTTTAAAAACTGACCAAGCTCTTTCTCGGACAAAATCGCACAAATCAGAAGCACCGCAGAAGCACCTAAAAGCTTTGCTTCATAAATCTGATATTCATCCACCGTAAAATCCTTGCGCAGCACCGGAATGCTCACCTCACGTGCAATCTCCCGAAGGTAGTCATCGCTTCCGAGGAAGTATTCCGGCTCCGTCAGCACGGAAATCGCAGATGCGCCCGCGCGCTCATACTGCCGCGCGATTTCCAGATACGGAAAGTCTACTGCAATCAGTCCTTTAGATGGAGATGCCTTTTTGACCTCGCAGATAACCGAAATCCCCGGCGCCGCCAGCGCTTTTTCAAATGGAAACCCGGTATCTGCAGCCAGGCTCTTTGCTTCTTTTTTCAGAACCTCCATCGGCTTTTTCTTTTTATTTTCCTCCACACGCGCCCGCGCAGCGTCCGCGAGAGTATCCAGAATCGTCTTTTCTTTCATGCTTTCCACTCATTTCTGCGCACGCTTTTTGCGCATGTCGAGTTTGTGCCAAGTGCGCGCAGACACAAATCCCGCGATTGAAAAATTTTTTCAATCTTCTTACTCCTGATTCGTCAGCGCTGCAAACTGCTCCAGCTGTGCAAGCGCCTTACCGCTTTCGATGACTTCCTGCGCTTCCCTGATCGCATCTTCGATTGAAATGCCCTTTGCGATATGGATTGCCGCTGCGGAGTTCAGAACGACCGCATCCCGTCTGGGTCCTTTTTCCCCTTTTAAAATCGCCAGTGCAATCTGCGCGTTGTCCTGGGGTCTTCCGCCGATCAGCTCGTCTTTGCTGCAGCGGGTAAAGCCGAACTGCTCCGGAGTGATCACATAGGATAAAAATTCCCCATCCTTTACTTCGCAGACTGTCGTCGGTGCACTCATGGAAATCTCATCCAGACCGTCCTGTCCATATACGACCATTGCCTTTTTCACGCCAAGGTTTGCCAGCACCCGTGCTAACGGCTCCACCAGTGCCTCGTCATAAACACCCATCAGCTCCATGTTTGCACCTGCCGGATTGGTCAGCGGTCCAAGAATATTGAAAATCGTACGGATACCCAGCTCTTTTCTGACCGGTGCGACATATTTCATCGACAGGTGGTAATTCTGTGCAAACAGGAAGCACAGACCGATTTTTTTGAGCACTTCTGCGCTCTTTGCCGGATCGATGGTGATCTTTACACCAAGTGCTTCTAAAACGTCCGCCGCACCGCTCTTGCTGGATGCTGCACGGTTGCCGTGTTTTGCCACCGGAACGCCTGCTGCCGAGATCACCAGAGAAGACGTTGTAGAAATATTAAAGGAATTGGAATGGTCACCGCCGGTTCCAACGATTTCCAGCACATCCTGATCATGTAACAGGCGTACACAATGCTTTCTCATCCCCGCCGCACACGCGGTAATTTCCTCGATTGTCTCGCCCTTCATCGCCATCGCGGTTAAAAATGCACTCATCTGTACCGGACTTGCCTTTCCGCCCATGATTTCATCCATCGAAGCTTCTGCGGTCTCATAATCCAGGTTCTGCTTTGCTGCCAGTTTTACAATCGCTTCTTTAATCATTGTCTTCTCCTTTTTCTCTGCATTCGCAAGTTGTAAAAAATTTTCAAGCATCTTTTTCCCAAGTGGAGTTAAAATTGATTCCGGGTGAAACTGTACGCCGTACACCGCCTTTGTTTTATGCTGCAGTGCCATGATCTCGCCGTCCGATGTCCTGGCAGTCACCTGCAGGCATTCCGGAAAGGTTTCCTCCTGCGCCGCCAGCGAATGGTACCGTGCCACCGTCGTTTCCTCCGGCAGACCAACAAACAGCGGCGTTTTCGTATCGAGCTTTGTCACGGACTGTTTGCCGTGCATCAGCTGTTTTGCATAGGAAACAACTCCGCCGTATGCCTCGCAGATCACCTGATGCCCCAAACACACGCCGAGGATCGGGATTTTCCCGCCGAGCTTTTGCACCACCTCAATGCAGCAGCCCGCATTCTGCGGACGCCCCGGCCCCGGCGACAGGATAATCGCTTCGGGCTTTAATGCCTCAATCTCTTCTGCCGTCAGCTCCTTTTCATCGGAAAGCAGATCGGCTTCCAGCTCCTGATCCTCCTTTTCGTCCTTTCCCCTGGGTCTTGTCCCGGCAAGAGGGAAGGTGTATGCGGTCTGATTGTCCACCTTTACCAGTGTCTCCGGCGAAGCGCCGGCGATTTCCAGATCGTCGCTGAAAAAATAAAACATGTACGGTGACGGATTTTTTGTCCGCAGAATCCGGTAGGTATCCAGCAGGCTTCCGTCAAATCCGGCTTCCAGACGGTTCGAAAGCACCAGCTGAAAAATGTCTCCCTCATGGATGTAATGCTTGACCTGTTCCACCTTTTCACAGTAGCTTTCCTGATCGAACAGCGGCGTGAGCTCTGTTGTCAGCCTCCCTGAGGACACGTTTTTTTCTGCGCCCTTTTCGATGATGTCCTGCATCTGATCAAGGGTCTGAAGAGCTGTGCGGTAAACCGCTTCCAGGGTGTCGGGCTCTGCTGCAGATACCGGGGCGTCCGCTGCTGCCCGCGCGCTTTTCCCCCTTGCCCGGAGGTCCGTTGCCGCTGCCGCGCCGGCTGTCTGTCCACCTTCTGCCTGCACGTCTGCTTCCGATATCCGACTGTTACAGATCAGGATGATCTTTTGTCTGTAGTGATCAAATGCGATCATCTTATCAAACAGCATCAGATCGACGTCCCGGAACTTTTCCTGATCCTCTGCGTCCAGCCGAAGCGTCGGCTCCGCATATTTGATATAGTCGTATGCAAAATATCCAACCAGACCGCCGGTCAGAGGCGGGAGCTTTTTGATCTGCGGCGCGCGGTTTTCTTCGATCACCCTTGCAATCACCTGCGCCGGATTCTCTGTTTCAAACTGCTCGACATGATCTGTTGTAATTGTCACCTGATGGTTCATGCAGGTCAGCTCCATCGCAGGATCGAACCCAAGAAAGCTGTACCGTCCCCACTGCTTGTTGTCCTCCGCACTTTCTAACAAAAAGCAGTGGTCGCTTACCGCCAGCAGTTTTTTCAGTACCTGCACGGGTGTTGCGATATCTGAAAAAATCTCACGCCAGATCGGAATCCTCCGGTAAGCTCCGGACGCTGCCGTTCTTTTCAGTTCTTCCAGTGATGTCTGTTCCATGCGACTGTTCCTCCTGTAAAAAAGAATGTGTCTTGGGATATTCTTGCGCCGAGTGCGCATCCTCGCGGAGCGTTTTTTATCGTATGGAAACAAAGTTTCCTATACGATAAAAAAATACCCCCGCCCATGACAGATTTGTCTGTCAAGGACGGGGGCTCATCATCTTTTAAGCTGCAGGCACTTTATGCCTGTCTTCCCGCGGTACCACCTTGCTTTGCGATCGTACGCACTCTTTATCAGGGTACAGATATCTTTTAAAGAATTCAAACATTCCAAAGGATACTAACATACCCCCGGCAAATAACGGATGCCCTCCGTCACAGAATACTCGGAACAAAATTCCTTTGACTGTGCCCTCCGTGGTCCATTTGATACTCCGCTTTCTGCCCGGCTCCCACCTGCCCGGACTCTCTGGAAGTGCGCCTGTACCGTTATCTCCACTTCATCGGTTTAAATTGATATAAGTTCAACTTGTTAAAAGCATATTAAAACAGTCTGATTTCTTTGTCAATACTTTTTTGAAAATTAGTTTTCTTCCGGAATATCTGCATCAGCACCGATGTCGAGCATATTCATCGTCCTGCGCTTCAACCGCGCCTTCTCAGACGCTTCCAGAATAAAGTTTTTGATATTTTTTGCATTTTTGATATGGGTCAGATACAGCTCCGGATTTGTCGTATCGCCGGTGTAGCACTTTACAGTACCAAGTCCGAACATCCGCTCCCCCAGCGTCCGGATCAGTTCTACGTCCTGTACTTTATATATGTAGCAGTCGTTCTCCCGCTTGTTAATAAATCCCTCTTCCACAGTAATCAGCTCTTCTGTAACCATGTAGGTTGTAAAGGTAAAGGGAAGTCCCAAAAATCCCCATCTTTTCTTTTCCCGAAATTCCATGCTATTTCCTCCTTTTGCATCTGGTGGATTCGATACAGTTCATCGCGCCATTCGCAAAAGCGCATCTTCGATGCTTCCCGCTGCTTCGCAGCTCTTTTTGCTCATGAAGTGGCGCTCCCTTCGTGGCATTCTGCAAACAGATTTTCATACAAGCATGAGATCTGCCCACAGGAACGTTCGAGTGAACTGTAGTATCATTATACGCCATCGCGATATTTTTTTCAATTCTTCCTTGCATTCAAAATATCTCTATGCTATACTTGTCCAAGCAAAATGAAACCCAAAGGAGGAAGCGCGATGACCATGCAGTCTGTCATGTTTTATTTTCAACAGTTCTGTTTATTCGGAAGTTCGTTTTTTTCTTTTCTTTGTCAGATTATTTCCGGCAGAGGACATGGATTTCATTTTTTTAAAAAGAAATACAGGCATTTTGTTTCAAATCGAAGGGAGTTTGATTCTCTTCGATTTTATTATGTCTGAAACTCAACTGTTCAAGGAGGATTATCATTCATGAGACACCTGATGAACCCACTGGATTTTTCTGTGGAAGAGCTGGATCAGCTCTTTGATCTTGCCAACGACATCGAGAAACACCCCGACAAATATGCCCATACCTGCGAGGGCAAAAAGCTGGCGACCTGTTTCTACGAGCCGAGCACCAGAACCCGTTTAAGCTTTGAAGCCGCTATGATGAACCTGGGCGGCAAAGTGCTCGGATTTGCGGATGCATCCAATTCCTCCGCTTCCAAAGGCGAAAGTGTTTCCGACACGATCCGCGTCATTTCCTGCTACGCCGATATCTGCGCAATGCGCCATCCCAAAGAGGGTGCTCCGATCGTTGCCGCTGAGAAATCCCGCATTCCCGTCATCAATGCCGGTGACGGCGGTCATCAGCATCCGACCCAGACCTATGCCGATCTGCTGACCATCCGTTCCTTAAAGGGGCATTTAAACAACCTGACTATCGGTCTGTGCGGCGACTTAAAATTCGGTCGTACCGTGCACTCCTTAGTCAACGCGCTCTCCCGCTACGACAACCTCCGGTTCATCTTCATTTCCCCGGCCGAGCTGCGGGTTCCGGATTATATCACAGAGATGCTGCGTGAAAAAAATATTCCTTATGAAGAAGTCATCCGTCTGGAAGACAAGCTGCCCGAGCTGGACGTTCTTTACATGACCCGCGTTCAGAAAGAGCGTTTCTTCAACGAAGAGGATTATGTCCGCCTGAAGGATTTCTATATCCTGACTGCTAAAAAAATGAAGCTCGCACCGCCCGACATGCTGGTGCTGCACCCCCTCCCCAGAGTTAACGAAATCTCTGTCGATGTGGATGACGACCCGAGAGCCGTTTATTTCAAACAAGTGCAGTACGCGGTCTATGTTCGGATGGCGCTGATTCTGACCCTCTTAAATATTCATGTGGACTGAGAAAAAGGAGATTTCTTATGTTAAACGTAGGTAAAATTGAAGAAGGCTTTGTACTCGACCATATTCAGGCAGGCATGGCAATGTCCATCTATCACCATCTGCAGCTCGATAAGCTCGACTGCACCGTTGCGATCATCAAAAATGCGCGCAGCGACAAGATGGGCAAAAAGGACATTCTGAAGGTAGAATGCGATGTCAACATGCTCGACCTCGACGTTCTCGGCTTTATCGACCATAACATCACCGTCAATGTCATCAAAAGCGGGGATATCGTCGAAAAGAAAGAATTAAAGCTTCCCAAACAGATCAAAAACGTCATTCGCTGCAAAAATCCCCGCTGTATTACCTCGATCGAGCAGGAGCTGCCGCAGATCTTCGTCCTCGCTGACCCGAACAAGGAAGTTTATCGCTGCAAATACTGTGAAGAAAAATTTGACAAACAAAATCTTTAATGCTTAAAATAGGGGGTAGTATACAAAGGAGAATCCCATCATGTCCTTTTTTGATGAAATTAAAACAGAAATCCAGACAGAGCAGAACCAGAAGTCAAATTTGGCAGAGCAGATGTCTGCCGCCCAGGCTCCACAGGCTGCTTCTGAACCTGCCCCCACAGCTCCCGTTTTGCCGGAACGCATGCCAGAATTCGTTCAGGAAGAGTTAAAGACCTTGCAGGAAACCATCCGTCAGGATGCCCGCAGCGGGAAATACCAGACCGTCGGCGGCAAGCATCTTTTCGATGGAACCCGCCTCTGGCACGAGGGCGACTACCGTCAGGGAACGGCCCTGCTTGCAAACTTTTATCCGTTTCTGTCTCGCGACCGGATGCAGGAAAAGGAAATTCTGACACAGAGCAAACGCCTCTTTTCCGGCTACCGCTACGAGGTACGCTATACGCTTTCCAAAGACGGCGCCTTTTATTTCAATTATTTTAAAGAAGAAATGAAAAAACAGGGCTTTGTCATCAGCGACCTGTCCGTTTCCTTAAAAGACGGCAGCTTCGCACCGCTCCCGTTTACAGCAAGCGGCACCGTTCGGTATGATTTCGAGCTCGAGCATTATCTTTCCGATTATCCGAAGCTCTATTATACCTGGCACCTGGAAGTTGTGTAAAAAAGAATCCTGCGAAGCAGGATTCTCCGCCTGCGGCGGGTCGCGCAAGCGACATTCTTCCATTCCGCTGCAGTGCGATCCACGCCTCGGCAACCATCTACCCCTGCGCCGAGTGCGCTTCCTCGCAGAGCGTGCATTCTATTGTCATGAACAATTGCCCCCGGCAACAGAGAACCAAAATCCTCTGCTGCCGGGGGCATCCTTTTATCCCAGCGCCACATCCAGCACCATCATCAGTACAAATCCGACCGCAAATCCAACCGTTCCCAGATTCGAATGCTCGCCCTCCGAGGCTTCCGGAATCAGCTCTTCTACGACAACATAGAGCATCGCGCCCGCCGCAAATGATAACAGATACGGTAAAAGCGGATCGACCACACTCGCAAGAGCAATCGTAACCGCCGCGCCGACCGGCTCTACCACACCGGAAAGCGTTCCACACAGAAACGCTTTTTTACGGCTCATCTGTCCCTCGCTCTTTAACGGCATCGAAATGATTGCACCCTCCGGAAAGTTTTGAATCGCAATTCCGATCGCCAGTGAAAACGCTCCCGCCACGGTAATCTCGGTGCTGCCCGAAAGCATGCCCGCGAACACGACACCTACCGCCATGCCCTCCGGAATGTTATGTAGCGTCACCGCAAGAACAAGCATCGTCGTCTTTTTCAGGGAGGTTTTTGGTCCCTCCGCTTCCTGCGTGCCAAGATGCAGATGCGGAATAACGCGATCCATCACCAGCAAAAACGCCATGCCCAAAAGCATGCCAGTCGCCGCCGGTACAAATGCAAACCGTCCCATTCCCGCCGCCATATCCATCGACGGAATCAAAAGCGACCAGACAGACGCCGCAACCATGACGCCGGATGCAAAGCCCAGCAGTCCTTTCTGCAGCAGCTCGTTGAGTTTGTCTTTCAAAAAAAATACACATGCCGAGCCGAGCGTCGTCCCGACAAGTGGAATCATCAATCCCCAAAAAACTGTCATACTTCCTCTCATTTCTCTTTTTTCTTATATTCTGCAGCGGATTTCTTCAGTTCTTCCAATGCTTCGGAGAACTTCTTCGAAACCATGCCAGGGTTACCGCGCAACATATCGCGCTTTGTGAAATCCTTCAGGAAAGTGGTCAGTTCCGGACGCTGCAGATTCACGCCAAATTTTGAACGCAGGTCGAACAGCTCTTCCCGGTTGAGATTCAATCTTCCGCTGGGCAACAGCTCCTTTGCACGCTCGAAACGCTTTTCGATACCGTTTACCAGCTCATCCCGGCGCTGTACAAAGCCAGCTCTGGTGCTCTCGACACTCTGGTTCCACTCTTTTTTGCGGTTCTCCCAGTTTTCTTCGGAAACCGCCAGAATTACATCCAGACGCCTCTGCATCTTTTCCAGTTCGTCCTTCGCCTGCTCCATCCGAACCAGCACATCGCGCAGATCCAGGGCCGCCTTGAAGGAAAGGGCGAAGTCCGCTGCAAAAATCACAGTCACCACCATCGTCACACCCGTCAGCACCGAAGACGGAAGCCAGAGTGCAAACGCTTCGATCGGCTTGTGGATAATCCGCGTCATCAGGATCGTCAGAAGTCCCCATGCCAGCGAAGATTCCAGACAGATTTGACCCTGGAAGTTGAATTTTTTATGGGAATAATCCCAGTAACGGACTTTGAACAGTGTTTCCATCAATACACCCGTGATATATTCCAGCACTGTCGCGCCCACGCAGCCCGCCACATACGTTAAAATCAGATTATCCCGAAACGGCATCGACACGATCAGCATCATCAGTGCGCCCGTTCCATACAACGGCAGAAAAGGTCCGCGGATAAAGCCGCGATTTACAAACCGTTTCTCATGCAGTGAAACATAGGTCGATTCAAAGCACCAACCAAAAAAGCTGTAAAAGAAAAAGAAAAACAGCCATTGAATCCAGGTATATCCCAGCATACGTCCTGCCACTCAAAATGTGTTTAAATATACTCAAACACATCGAGAAATTGAAGTCCTTGCGGATACTTCTTACTGCTTCATTGTGTATGCTTTGGCGATTGTAAACAATACGCTACTCACAAGTTCTTGTACACTCCACAGTCGTAAATTCCTGCGATAGCCCGCAGTACATACTTACGTTTGCGTTCATTATGCAACTTCGTAAGTTAAAGCATCTCTTAGATTAAGAGCAGCATTGAAATCCCTATCCTCGACATAGCCACAATCACAACGGTATATTCTATCTGAAAGCTTCAAATCTTTCTTGATAGCACCACAGCAGTGACATATTTTGGATGATGGATACCATCTGTCTACGACTCTTAATTCAATACCATTTTCATCACACTTCGCTTTAAGCTTAGTTCTAAATTCATAGAACTTTTGTGATGCAACGGCTTTTGATAGATGTCTGTTCTTCATCATTCCTGATACATTCAAATCTTCAATCGTTATATAAGATGGCTTGGTTTTCACTATCTCGGCTATTGATTTATTGATATAATCAGTACGGATATTATCTATTTTATGATGAAGTCTTTGCACTTTGAGCTTTTGCTTTTGTATATTCTTTTGAGTGGACTCCCCTTTCTTTAAATTTTCATACTTGCGTGAGAGGCATCTTTGTTCTCTGCGCAATTTCTTTTCCAATTTTTTAACTCTTGCTGACTTATTGATATTTTTATAAGTTTTACCATTAGAAACAATCGCCAGGTCTTTCAAACCCAGGTCAATTCCTATACCGTCATTGCTATTATTAGCAATCTTAGCGTCGGGAATTTCTACAAGAGCTGACACATAATATCTGCCTGCTTTGATGGATACTGTACCGCTTTTGATTTTCCATCCGTCTTTCGTTGTTGGTATATAGCCTTTTTCTTTCATGCGTATCCAACCTAAAGTGGGTATGTTTAACCTATGTCTCTCGCATCTACAATCTTTAGGATTATTCTTTACGAAATACATTTTTACATCAGACTTACCTTTCCTTTTGAAATTAGGAAAAGCACTTTGGTGTTTAAAAAATCTTGTAAATGCAGTGCATCCATCTTCTATAGATTTTTTTACAGCTTTTGAATATGCTTCTTTGATCCATATTTTATCAGGATTATCAGGAATGTACTCATTATTGAGCCATACGCTAAAACTCTTGCCGGTCATAAACTTTTCACCCTTATCGTATAAAGCTTTGTTGTGACCGAGATAGAAGTTGTAGACGTATCTACAAGTGCCGATAGTCTTGTTGATCTTGATTTTTTGCTCGACTGTCGGATTTATTTCCGTTTTGAAGCTCTTTAGCAATTTCCTCATCCCCTTCTATTTGTTTTTTATACTTACGAAGGCCGTACAATCTACAAGAAAAAACGTGAAGTATAGATACAATATCCTGTACAAGTTCTTCCTGCGGTGATAGTTCTTCATTATTCACTACCACTATGGTTGTATTAAACTTCATACAGAATTTTTCAAACCAATCATAGCCAAATCTGACAAATCTATCTTTATGTGTAACTATAATAGTTTTGATTTTTTGTTCCATTACTTCATCTAATAATTGATTCCACTTTTTACGATTGTAGTTAAGCCCACTTCCATAATCTTCAATACATTGATCTACAATGATACCTTTAGCATTGCAAAACTGACGTAAAAAAGTTACTTGGTTTTGTAAATCATCTTTTTGGTTTCTTGTAGATACTCTGGCATAAATAACAATCTGACGATTATCGTTTTCAGTATTTATGCCCTTAAACTGAAGATATTGATCATAAGTATAATAACGCCTATCAGTTGGAGTTCGATTTGCTTTTAGAATCCCCTCTCTATCCCAGCGTTGTAACGTTTTGACAGAGACACCCAATAATTCAGCAAAATCTTTTGGTTTGTAATTAGTGATATTAGATGTGTTCATAACAATGCCCTCCATGAGTATATTTTAACACATTTAATCACTATTGATGGTGATTTCGAGTACTTAAAGTTTCCTCCTATACAAAAAGATCGGCTCCGATCACAAGCCGTCCCTTTTTGGTTGTGTTTTTTTCACCCCGGAAAATAAATTTTCCGAAACCTCTGACCGATACCGTGTCCCCGTCCTTTAACATCTGGCTGCCGTTTTCCGTCAACCTCCCGTTGACAAAGACCTTTTTCTGTGAAAAAAGCGTCTGCCCCTGGCTGCGCGACAGTCTCCAGACCGCGCTCACAATTCCGTCGCAGCGCAGGCTCGCCACATGCTCTTCCCGGTAAGAAAGTTTTTTCTCCGGCAACGCCTCCAGCTTTTCTACCGGCACGCAACGCACCTTTGTATGGCGCACCTGTTCGAGAGTTTCCTGTAAAAATACAGACATCGCAGACGTACAGAACACATACGCGCATTTGCCCTCCACACAGATATCCCCGATCGTGCTCCGGTCGATCCCAAGATTTAGAATCGCGCCCATAAAATCCCTGTGGCTGAAATTTTCCGCAAACTTTTCCGCCAGCGGCTCGATTTTTACCGCACAGATCGGAAACGGCTCTTCATATCCAAATTCCTCCGGATCTCCGAACCTGCCCATACACCGCTCTGCACCATCCATTCCGCCGTATAATTCGATATGTACTCCCGCCTTTGCAGCGCTTCTCCAGAGCACTTCCTGCTCTGCCAGCGATAAAAAGCCGGTAAAAACAAACAGATTCTGCTGCCAGGCGCGGTCTGCAAGCTCTGCAAACCGCTTCTCCAAAAGCTGCAGTTCCTTATCCCTCTCTGCCATAACCGTTTCCTGCCGATCAGGTAAAGCTGATAACCGGCTCTTTAGGCTGTTTTGCCTTTGTCACAGACTCTGCGTACAGCACAGGACCTTCGCCTTCATAATCTGCAAAATATTCTTTTTTGACTACTGCGGTCACTTTTACCCAGTCGCGTTCCTGATACAGATCGATCTTATCGTAAACGCACGCAAAGCCGAGGAAGGTCATATCCTCCGCACAGCAGGTCATTGCCATACGTCCGGGCACAAAATAGCCTTTCGGGAATTCCTCCGGCTTCATCACCATGCCGATAAACTCGATCGTCTTGCCGACATAGCGATCCACATGATCCAGACTGTCAAGATACCAGATGCCGTAGGTATTGTCATCCAGCACGATTTTATCCGCCTTTAAGTCATATGGGAGATCCTCTTCCATAATCTCGTCGATTTCCCCATCCTGATCCTCGAAAATAATCTCTGCAGTCTGGTTGAGTGCCTTGACGTTTCTCTTATAGGTATTGAGGTCTTCGATACCATCGCAGCGGTTGAAGATGATCATTTCGGATTTGCGGATCATGTCCGAAACCATAGATTTCATATTCGTAAAATACATAGGGAAGGTGGATGCATCGATCGTTGTGATCTGCTGCTCCACCTTCCAGTGCCACGGCAGGCGCAGGTCGCGGAACTTCCACATACCGTTATATTCTATGATAATGCGCTCCGGATGATACTTCTTTTCCAGCTCGACCATCTTTTCCGGAGTAAAATCCGCCTCTTCCTCGATGGTTTCCACGATCGTCTTGCTGCGCTTTAAAACGTAAGGGTCGTATTCTTCCTCGCCCTCCTCACACAGCAGAAGCAGGGTTTTGCCGGAGCTCTGGAAATACGGCTGATCCAGTGTAAAGTTAATGAACTCTGTCTTTCCGCTCCCTAAAAATCCGTTGATAATATAAACCGGCTTCATACAGTTCTCCTCTTTTTATTCTTGATAACAGAATGCTTTCAGAACTCGCATTCTGTTATTCACGATAATAGAATGCTCCCAGAGCATTCTATTATTTTCTGAACAGGTTTTCCAGCTCTGCTTCCTTTAGCTTCGAACCGATGACGCAAATCTTACCGGTTACATCAGGCTTACCAGCACGCACATTGCTCTCTTCGGGAACATAGTCGAAATAAATCCATGTGCCGTCTGCTGCCGGAATCATACCCTTTGCACGCAGAACGATGCCGTACTTTTCTTCGTTGTCCAGCTCTTTTAAGAAGCCCTCAACCTCTTCTGTCGTGTAGGTTGCAGGAGTTTCAAAGCCCCAGCTGGTGAAGATTTCATCGGCATGATGGTGATGGTGGTGGTCATGATCGTGACAGCCGCAGGTGCAGTTTTCGTCGTGCTCATGATGATGCTCATGTTCGTCTTCCTCTTCATCATGGTGATGGTGGCAGCAATGCTCGTGTTCGTCTTCTTCCTCATCATGGTGATGATGGCAGCAATGCTCGTGTTCGTCTTCTTCCTCATCATGGTGATGATGGCAGCAATGCTCGTGTTCGTCTTCTTCCTCATCATGGTGATGATGGCAGCAATGCTCGTGTTCGTCTTCGTCCTCTTCATGGTGATGGTGGTGCTCATGCTCGTCATGCATTGCCTTTACCTGCTCCATCAGCTCTGCTTCCAGATCCTTTGCCCCCTCAATAGTAGCAAGAATCTCCTTGCCTTCCAGCTGTGCCAGCGGTGTTGTAATAATGGTCGCTTTCTCGTTGTGCTCCCGGATCAGCTCTACCGCCTGTTTTACCTTTTCTTCGGATGCAACGTCTGTACGGCTTAAAATAATCGTTCCGGCGTGCTCAATCTGGTTGATGAAGAACTCACCGAAGTTCTTGATATACATTTTGCACTTGGAAGCGTCTACGACAGCAACCGCGCTGTTTAACTCAACCTCTGTGCCAAGTCCCGCATTCTGGACTGCTTTCATAACGTCAGAAAGCTTGCCGACGCCGGAGGGCTCGATCAGAATACGGTCGGGATGATAGGTGTTTAAAACTTCCTTTAAAGAAGTTCCGAAATCGCCTACCAGGGAGCAGCAGATACAGCCGGAATTCATTTCTTTGATTTCGATTCCAGCGTCCTTTAAAAATCCTCCGTCGATGCCGATTTCACCGAATTCGTTTTCGATCAGGACGGTCTGGGTTCCTGCCAGCGCTTCCTTTAACAGCTTCTTGATCAGGGTTGTCTTACCGGCTCCAAGGAAGCCGGATACAATATCTATTTTTGTCATGTTTTCCTCTCATTTCTGCGCACGCTTTTTTGCGCATGCCGAGTTTGTGTCAAGTGCGCACAGACACAAATCTCGCGATTGAAAAATTTTATTTTTCAATCTTAAATCTCCGTTTCTTTGCTTTGACTGCTTTCTACAGGATTCGTCATTCCTAACCAGTCATCCTTATATTCTGCGCTAAAACGGGATAATTGTCAACACCTCATTGTGGGACAACACCGGCAATATGGGACATAGAATACTGTCTCATTGTGGAACACCCACGACAGCTTTCACCAGCCGGAACGCCTCTTTGCAGGTATCCGTCAGATTTTGCATCGCAGCGTCCCGATCCATCCCCTCTTCCAGGCTGACTGCCCTTTTCTGAATGCAAAACGCTGCGTCGATTCCGATCTCATGGCAGGCTGTAAAGCCTTCCTGCAGTGCTCCGGCAAAAGCGAGCACCGTACAGCCATGCTTTTTCGCGAGCTTTGCCACGCCTACAGGGGCTTTCCCCATCGCAGTCTGTTCGTCTATCCTGCCCTCTCCGGTAAGGACAAAATCCGCGTCCGCCATCTCGCGTTCCAGCCCGGTCTCTTCCAATACAATCCGGATTCCCGGCTCGAGCCGCGCACCTAAGTAGCTCTGGAATGCAAACCCAAGACCGCCAGCAGCACCCGCACCCGGACAATTTTCATCTGCCTGTAGAAAGTGCTCTTTCGTCAGCTGTGCATAGGAAAAGAGCCATTGATCCATCTGCCGGATGCTCTTTTCATCAGCACCCTTTTGCGGCCCGAATACGCTGCTGCAGCCAAGCTCTCCGCAGAGGGAATTTTCCACGTCACAGGCAACCCGAAACGTGCACTCCTTTAAAACCGGCAGTACATGTCCACTCCGAATTTCCGCAAGATCTGCTAACCCGGCCGCCCCGTTTCGCACCGGCTGACCACTTTTATCCAGAAATTCAAATCCAAGCGCCGAAAGCATCCCAACTCCGCCGTCGTTTGTCGCACTGCCGCCGATCCCGACAATAAAATGCCTGCAGCCTTTCCGAATCGCATCCCGGATCAGCTCCCCAACGCCGTAGGTCGTTGTATGTAGCGGATTGCGTTCTTCTTTGGAAAGTAACGGCAGCCCTGCAGCTGCCGCCATTTCTATTACCGCTGTTTTATTTTTTTCCAAAATACCGTAGGACGCTGAAATTTTCCTGCCGAGCGGGTCGCTTACCAGCGCTGTTTCCATGCGTCCGCCCATTCCGGTTGTCAGTGCTTCCACCGTGCCTTCCCCGCCGTCCGCCAGCGGACGCACGACGATCTCAGCGTCCGGGAAAACTGCTTTCACGCCTGCTGCCGCCGCGTTTCCAGCCTCCATCGAAGTCATGCTTCCTTTAAAAGAATCGATTGCAATTACTGTTTTCATCCTGGACTCCATCCTGACTGCATTATCCTTTTCTTCGCACCATTTTCTCACAAGCGCTGCCAGTGCTGCTTTTTCATTTTCCATCCTTGCACCAGGCCTATTTTCTTGCCGCCGGCAGCCTTGTCCGAAACAGCTGATGTCCGAGCTGTTTTCCATGAAACGGCACCAGTGGATACAGATAGCTTCTGCTGCTCACCGTCCGGTTAAACAACAGAGAAACCGCCAGAATCACGATTCCTCCAACATATCCCCAGACGCCAAAAATTGCCGTCAGCACCAAATTGATAATCCGCATAAATTTCAGCGCATAGCCAAGCTCCAGGCTGTTCTGTGTGTAGTTGGCGACTGCGACGAATGCCATGTACAACATGACCTCACTATTAAACCACCCGCTCTTTACGCTGAACTCTCCCAAAACCAACGCCGCCATGACCGACAGCGGCGTGCTGAGCATATTCGGGGTGTTGACCGCCGCAAGCTTCAGACCGTCGATTGCAAGCTCCAGCAATAAAAGCTGCCAGATCAGCGGAATATAGACCGTATCCCGCACTGCGATGAACTCAAAGCCTTTGGGAATCCACTGTGGATATTCCATCAACAAAAGAAACGTCGGTGTCAGAAAATACGTTACAATGGCGATCAGCAGGCGCGACAGTCTCAGATACGTTCCCGTGATCGGCGGAAAATAATAATCGTCCGCTTCCTCCAGCACGTCAAACAGGGAGGTCGGTGTGATCAGCGCCGACGGCGAGTTGTCCACCAGAATGATGATATTTCCCTCCAACACCTGTGCCGCCGCGGTGTCCGGACGTTCAGAAAATCGGAACTTTGGAAACGGATTCCACCAACGTCCCTGATACAGGCACTCCGCAAGGCTTTCCTGGTTCAGCGTCAGCGCATCCACCTGCAGGTTTTGAATCCGGTTCCGGATCTTTTCAAGGAACTGCTGATCTACCCGATCCTCCATATAGCACAAAACGATGTCGGTGTGGGACGTTTTTCCTGCCTGCAGCATTTCCATCCTCAGCTGCGTGCTTCGGATCCTGCGGCGGATCAGCGCCGTGTTAAAGACAATGGTTTCCACAAAACCGTCCTTCGAACCGCGCAGCACCTTATCCTTTTCCGGCTCACCGACACTTCGCGCCGGATAGGTTCTGGCATCGATCAAAATGCCCTGCTCATATCCCTCCAACAGCAGGGCGGTCACGCCGGACATCACCTGCCTGCAGATTTCATCCAGATCGTCGCATAGATCGACCTCTCCATAAGGCACAAGCTGCCTGCTCATCTCTGCCGCGTCCTCCGGCATCTGCTCTTTCGTGATTCCGATAAAATGCTGCAGCAGCTTCTGCATCACTTCATCTTTACAGAATCCGTCGATCATATACAAAGCTGCATTTTTCTTCCCGATCTCCACATTTCGGTACAATACGTCAAAGCTTTCCCCAACGCCCAGCTGTCGATCCAGATAGTCTCTGTTCTTCGCCAGATCGCCGCTCACTTTTTTCATCGTCATGGAAATCTTCCTCCCGGACTTTTTGCTTTAGTCTGTCCAAAAGGGTTCCCTTTTATTCTACCTCTGTCTGAAGCTCCTGAAGCATTTTTGCAATCCGCTCCTGCGCCCGGGCGATCGTCTCGTTGACCGTATTCACATGCTCTTTATAATAAGTATCTTTTTCCTGCTGCTTTTGCTGCGCATCCGCATTCTCCGAATCCTGCGTTTTGGCTTCCTGCGCCGCCTGTATGTCCTCGCAGGCTTTTGCAGCTTCTGCGATCGCGTCGTCGGTCGTCCTATTGACCGTATCAGTCAATTTATTTTCATCCGGTGCGGTGGGCGCCGGAACTGTATCAAATGTGGTGTCGAGTGCAACATCGGAAATTGTGTCGGACGCAGGGTGGACTGCAGCCGTAACGGTCATGTTCTGTCCTGCAGCGGGCGCGCCCTGCTCTGTGACTGCCGTATCGTTTCTTTGACTCGCATAGTCCGTTTTTACGATTTCCTGCGATTTTTCCCTGTAGTCATCTGCTTGTCCCTGCGTTTTTTCGGCACGGCTAGGATTTTCTGCATATCCCCACTGCGTTCTTTCTTCGCTGTAGCTGTCTGCGTTCCACTGCCGCATCGCTTCGCTGCGTTTTCCAGCACTATTTCTGCCTGCATTTCCTGTAACCTTAAAGAACATCTGTCCCAGACCATTCTTCAAACCGTCCAGGCTACTCTGTCCTGCACTTCTTGCATGATCTGACTTTAAAGCTGCCAACTGCTGTTTTAACTGCCGAATCTCCTGCTGTTGTTTCTGGAAAATCGTCTGAGCCTCTGCCTTTTTGCGCTTTAATTCTGTTTTCAGGCTGTCCTCCCGGCTCTTCCATTCTGCCAGCCGTGCTGCAGTGTGTTCTTTCTCCTTTGCAAGCGCAAGTTGCTGCGTTTCCAGCTGGACACTCAGATCGTCAGCTTCCGCTTTCAATTCCTGCTGCTCTGCACGCAATTTTTCTGCTTCGGTTTCCAGTTTGACTTTCTCAGTCCTCAGACTTTTCAGCTCTGACAAAGCTTTCTCTTTCTCAGCTTCTAAAACTTCTGTTCTTGCCTGTAATTCGTCCTTTGCCTTCTGCAGCGCTTCAACTTCTGCCTGCTGTCCGGCTTTTTCTGTATTTAAGGTTTCAACTGCCGCTTCCAGCCCGCTCTTTTCTTCCTGCAGCTTGTTCTGCTCGGTCTGCAGCTCTGCTTTTTCTGCACGTAGGCTTTCTGCCTCTGCCTGAATTTTTGTCTGCGCTATCCGCAGATTTTCCAGATCCTCCAAAGCCTCTTCCTTCTCCGTCTGTAAGGATTCCGCCCTTGTCTGTAATTCGTCCTTTGCCTTCTGCAGCGCTTCCATTTCTGCCTGCTGTCCGGCTTTTTCTGTATTTAAGGTTTCAACTGCCGCTTCCAGCCCGATCTTTTCTTCCTGCAGCTTGTTCAGCCCGGTCTGCAGTTCTGCTTTTTCTGCGCGCAGACTTTCTGCTTCTGCTTGCAGTGTGCCAAGTTCCGACTCCATCGCATTCTTTTCTTCTTCCAGCTTCTCCGTGCGTTCCTGTTCATCCGAAAGCTGCTGGCTCAGTTTCTGCCGCATCAGGTTTTCCTCTTCCAGCTGCTGCGCATATTCCTGCTGTGCGCGTTCCGCAACCTGACGTCCCCCTTCTATCTCCGCCTCAACCTCCTGCATGTAGTTCCATACTTCTTCTTTTTGAAATCCGCCGAATAAAACTGTTTTAAATAATTCCTTATTTCCCATCTGCCGATCCCTCTCTATATAAAATAAATTTTTAGTTCGTTAAAAATATATAAGAAGGCTAAGTTTTCTCACATACTCTTACAGTATACCATACTCAAAACAGAAAAATCTATATGAAGCAGCACAAGATCTTTCCGTTAAAAACTTCTTTTTGCTATTTTAGGTTATCGTTCATCTGCACCATTCGCCAAGCTGCATCTTCAATGCTTTTCGCAGCTTCCCATATGCCTTTATTTTATGTTATACTGTTTTCCAAATACCAGGATCAAAAACAAGAAATCAAAGCGAGGTTATGTATGGATCAGCTGAATGATATGTCCGTTGTGGAACAGCAGTATGCTACTGCAACCAATTTGCAAACGAGAATTTCCATTCATGATAAATATTCGACAAACAAGATGGGATTCGGAAACTGGATTTTTTCCAATTATAAAATTGACCCCGGAATGCGCGTTTTGGAATTAGGCTGCGGGACGGGCGATATGTGGAAAAACAAAGAAGATTTGATCCGTCTGTGTTCCAGGCTGACTCTTTCAGATTTTTCAAAAGCGATGATCGCAGCTGCCAAAAGCAATATCGATGACATAATCGAATATCTTTATTCTCTTTCCAGTATGACGTCGATCACCGGCATTCCCAAACAGGCTAAAAAAGATATTTTGACCGCTCATACTACAACGTGCCAAAAGAATATGGCATGTTTATCGTATCATAGAACAATCGGGAGTTGATTGAGGAGTGATAGATTTATGAATGCAAATGTTGATTTAACAGGTGTTGTGCTTGAAACAGATAGACTAATCATTAGAGAATGGAGTGAAATGGATTTAGAAGACTTTTTTGAGTATGCAAAAGTTGATGGAGTAGGTCAAATGGCTGGATGGAATCCACATACATCAATTCAAGAATCAAAAACCATTTTGGAGATGTTTATTAATGAGAAAATGACCTTTGCTTTAGAATTGAAAGAAAATCATAAGGTAATAGGTTCATTAGGACTTGAAACGCTTAGTCTTTTGTTGCGTGATGAGTATGAGAATTTAGTAGGAAGAGAACTAGGATATGTATTAAGTAAAGAGTATTGGGGAAAAGGTTTAATGCCAGAAGCTGTTAATAGAGTAATTAAATTCTGCTTTGAACAAGAAAATTATGATTACTTAATGTGTAGCCATTTTGTTATAAATAGTCAATCAAAAAGAGTTATTGAAAAAAGTGGTTTCCGCTTTGTAAAGGAAAATACCCAAATTGCAAGAGATGGACATGAGTATATTTCTTTGTATTATGTATTAGATAATCCCTTAAAAAAGAATTAGACAACTTCCAGTTTTGCAGAAAGGGGAAAATGATGTTAAGACTAAGACCTTATCATATAAAAGATGCTGAAACAATACTTTCCTGGGCAAAAGATGAAAAGGCATTTTATAAATGGACAGCAGGCGTACTGGGAACATACCCGTTATCGCTTGAGCAATTTCATTCCGTAAGTGATTTGATGGCTTTTACAGCGATAGATGATAACGATGTGGTTGGATTTTTTACAATGAGAAGACCAACAGCGTCATTTGATGAATTAAGATTTGGCTTTGTTATCGTTGATGCAAACAAAAGGGGGAAAGGCTATGGAAAACAAATGCTTCAGTTAGGATTACTCTATGCAAAAGAAATCTTTGGCGCAAAGAAGGTTACATTAGGTGTTTTCCGTAATAATGATCCTGCATATTATTGTTACAAGACCACAGGATTTCAGGATGTAGCATTAGATGAAATGGAAAAGTATCAGGTATTAGGCGAAGAATGGGATTGCTTGGAGTTAGAGATACAGCTATAATTCGGAAATCGGATATTAAAAACAGAAAAATAAACTTGAACCTGTGGAAGTAAAAAAAGAAAAAAGTTCTCAGAACGTTAAGAACCCGTGCACATGGAGGTATTTATCACTTTGAAAACAACAGGCATCATCGTAGAATACAACCCGCTTCACCCGGGACATATTTACCATATGGAACAGGCGCGGAAGCAAACCGGCGCGGACTATCTGATCGCAGTCATGAGCGGCAGCTTTGTCCAGAGGGGCGCTCCGGCGCTTCTGGACAAGTATACCCGTACCCGGATGGCGCTGCTTGCCGGCGCAGACGTCGTGATTGAGCTGCCCGTCTGCTTCGCCGCCGGAAGCGCCGGAGATTTTGCCGCCGGGGCAGTTTCCCTGCTGGACAAGCTCGGCTGCGTGGACAGCCTTTGCTTTGGCAGCGAATCCGGCGACATTTCCTTGTTTGAAAAAGCGGCTGCTCTGCTGCAGTGCGAATCTGCAGCTTTTTCCGATGCCCTGAAAAAAGCATTAAAATCCGGGCTTTCTTTTCCCGCCGCACGCCAGCAGGCGCTGCTTTTATGCCTCGATCCGAAAAAAGATATGCCATCAATGCCTTGCCCTGATGACAATTTCCAAGCAGCTCAGATTTCTGCCCTGCTTTCTTCCCCCAACAACCTTCTGGGATTGGAATACACCTCGGCGCTGCTGCAGCGAAACAGCTCCATCCGCCCGTTCACGATCTCGCGCGTTGGCAGCGGCTATCACGATCCGCTCGGCGGTGCAGCTGACTTTCCCTCTGCATCCGCGCTGCGCAGTCTGCTCGCCAAACAAGGGAAGCAGGCTCTTTTGTCGCAGCTGCAGTGCTATCCCGAACTGCAGCCCCTGCTGCCACTCTGGGAGGAAGTTTTATCGCAGAACACGTTTTTATTCTCCAATGACTTATCCAGTCCATTGCACTATCGACTGCTCACTGCCGCTCCGGGTTCCTTTGGGACGTATGCTGAGGTCGGAAAAGAGCTTGCCGACAAGCTCGAGGCGAACCGCCTTTCCTTTACCAACTGGGACGACCTCTGCGCAAGACTCAAGACCCGTGAAATCACCTACAGCAAAATCAGCCGCTGTCTGTGTCGGATTCTGCTCTCTGTTTCGCAGGAAATGCTCCTTGCTGCCCGCGATAACGACTATACGCCTTACGCCCGGATTCTTGGTTTTCGTAAGAGTGCGTCTCCCCTGCTGTCCGTGCTCAAGAAAAACAGCAGCATTCCGCTCATCTCCCGCCCCGCTGCTGCAGCCCGCAGCCTTTCTCCGGAAGCACTCGCCCTCTATGAAAAGGATGTGCTCGCTGCACATCTGACGCAAACTGCACGCTGCGCAAAAACCGGGCAGCTGCCGGTTCACGAGTATACACGCCAACTGATTCTGCTGTAGTCAGACAACAAGACTGCGCTGCCGCTGCAGTGCCCGCGTTTTACAGCACGCTGTGCCACCCTGCCGCATCCTCCGACAATCTCATTTCCCACTCTCCGGAATTCGCCATTTTTATCTGTTGCATCCTGTTTTAAATCGCAATATAATGAAAACAGAATAAAAAACGGAGGAAAAATCCATGAACGAACAGCAAAAGTACCAAAAACGAAACCTACTTCTGTTCCCCCTCGGGACGGTCGGAAGAGATGCTGTCTACGCCCTGATCAACAGCTTTCTTCTGACTTTCGTTTTATTTACCCGCTCGTTAAACGCCGCACAGCTGACCGCGATCACCGCAATTATGGTCGCTGCCCGGATTTTTGACGCACTAAACGACCCGATCATGGGAAGCATCATCGAACACACCCATTCCCGTTTCGGAAAATTTAAACCCTGGCTGACAATCGGCGTTTTATCCACCTCCGTCGTCATTTATCTGTTTTTCAATACAGACCTGCACGGTTGGAGCTTCGTCTGCCTGTTCGGCATCCTTTATTTTTTGTTCAGCATCACCTATACCATGAATGATATTTCCTACTGGGGTATGATTCCGGCGCTCGGCTCTGATGCCAACGCACGCAATCAGTTTACCTCCCGTGCCACGCTGTTTGCAGGAATCGGTTCTACGCTGGCTTCTATCCTGATTCCAGTCTTTTCTACCGGCAAAAATGCCATCGGCGGAAGTTCCTTTACCGCCTATGGACGCATCGCCCTGATCATTGCGATTTTAGCGCCTCTGTTTTTGAGCATCACAATCTTCGGTGTACGCGAACGCCGTGACCCTCCCGCAGCGAAGCAGGAACGCTTCCGCTTCCGCGAAATCATCCAGACCATCCTGCGCAACGATCAGTTAGTCTGGATCGCAGTCATCTTTTTGCTGCAGCAAATCGGCAATGGACTGATCGTCGGCGGACTGGGATCTACCTATATTTATCTGACGTTCGGCTATGAAGGCGGTCTGTATTCCCTGTTCACAATGGTCGGCATGTCCGCAACCGCATTTCTGATGGTCTTCTACCCTGCCATTTCCCGCAAATGCCCGCGCAAACGGCTGATGTCCATCATGGCAGTCATCGCGGTGATCGGCTACGCGTTCCTCCTGATCTCCGGCTTCCTGGCAAAGACCGGCACCCTCGGCTTTGCCCTGCTCGTGTTAGGCTACATGCTCTCCAATTTCGGTCAGTATTGCTATTACCTGATTATGATGATCTCCATCCTCAATACGGTGGAATATAATGAGTACAAATTCGAAACGAGGGATGAAGCCGTCATCGCTTCCCTTCGCCCATTCATCACAAAGCTTGCCTCCGCACTGACCGCTGTCCTGACATCTGCAACCTATCTGCTGTTCGACGTTACCAGCTACACCAACCAGATTTCTTCGCTGGAGCAGCAGTGCACCCAGGGGTTGATTACCGAAAGTGAAAAGCTCGACTTAATTTCCGGCGTGCTCTCCAGCACGACCTCGCTGCAGAGCACCGGACTTTTGCTGTGCATGTCCCTGCTGCCCTGCGCGATGATGCTTCTGTCCTACTTCCTTTATAAGAAAAAATATATTCTGGACGAAACAGAATACGACCGCATCTGTGTCGAACTGGAAAAGCGGCACGCTGCATAAAGCTATTGCTTTCCCTCCCTGCCACAGGCGAAAAACTGTGAAACAAAATTCTTTCCAAAAAATCCAAAAGACCGTCGGTTCGCGCCTTCCCAAGGCTCTGCAAAACCGACGGTCTTTTTCATTCATGACAATAGAATGCTCGCAGAGCGTGCATTCTATTGTTTATATTTTTTCAGAATTCGTCCTGCTCCTGCTACGATACCGCTTAGTTCTTGAAGCTATGGATCGGTGCAGGAATCCGTCCGCCGCGGTTTACAAATGCGTCACAGCTGAACTGGTTGACCGGCATAATCGGCGCATAGCCCAGCAGTCCGCCAAACTCAACGGTTTCGCCAACACCCTTACCGATAACGGGGATCAGGCGAACAGCGGTTGTCTTATTGTTGATCATACCGATCGCCATTTCATCCGCAATGATGCCGGAAATCGTGGTTGCCTTTGTATCTCCGGGAATCGCGATCATGTCAAGGCCTACGGAGCAGACACAGGTCATCGCCTCGAGCTTTTCCAGTGTCAGCGCACCTGCTGTCACCGCATCGATCATACCCTGATCTTCACTGACCGGAATGAATGCCCCGCTCAAGCCGCCAACATAGGAAGATGCCATAACGCCGCCTTTTTTCACCTGATCATTTAACAGGGCAAGGGCCGCCGTCGTTCCAGGTGCGCCGGCATGCTCCAGACCGATTTCACATAAAATATCTGCAACAGAGTCGCCGATTGCAGGCGTCGGAGCCAGCGAAAGATCGACAATACCGAAGGGAACCTTTAACCGCTTCGAAGCCTCTTTTGCCACCAGCTGACCGACTCTCGTAACCTTGAACGCGGTCTTTTTGATCGTCTCGCAGAGCACCTCAAAGCTCTCGCCGCGCACGGATTCCAGTGCAGTCTTTACAACGCCGGGACCGCTGACGCCGACATTGATGATACGGTCAGCCTCTGTCACGCCGTGGAACGCGCCCGCCATGAACGGATTATCGTCCGGCGCATTGCAGAATACCACCAGCTTTGCACAGCCTAAGGAATCCTGCTCCTTTGTATACTCCGCCGTCTCTTTGATGATTTCGCCCAGCAGGCGGACAGCATCCATGTTGATACCGCAGCGGGTGGAACCGACGTTGACAGAGCTGCAGACATTTTCAGTTCTGGACAGTGCCATCGGAATCGAACGGATTAAAAGCTCATCCGCATGGGTCATGCCTTTATTCACCAACGCAGAATACCCGCCGATAAAGTTTACGCCTACCTCGTGGGCAGCTTTATCCATCACTTCTGCGATCTTTGCAAAATCCTCCGGCGTCTTACATGCGGCACCGCCGACCAGCGCAATTGGAGTCACAGAAATACGCTTGTTTACAATCGGCACGCCGAATTCCTGTGCAATCTCTTCGCCGGTCTTTACCAGATCCTTTGCGGATTCGGTAATCTTTTTATAAATTTTATCCAGACATGCGTTTAAATCCGAATCGATGCAGTCCAAAAGGCTGATTCCCATCGTAATGGTGCGTACGTCCAGATTTTCTTTCTCCACCATGTTATTGGTTTCGGTTACTTCATAGATATTGATCATGCTATTTTCTCCATTTCGCAGATGTATTTGTCGTGATTGAGCCGTTTACCGCGCCATTCGCAAACTCGCATCTTCGATGCTCTCCGCGCTGGCTACGCCACCGCTACTTTTGCTCATGGATTGGCGCTTCCTTCGTACCTTCCTGCAAGCAGATTTTCATGCAAGCATGAAATCAGCTCACAGGAAGCCACGAGTAAACTGGTGTCTCAGATTCTGTGCATCTGGTCAAAAATTTCTTCCCGCTGGCATTTGATAATAACGCCAATATTCTCTCCGAGCGCATCCAGCTCCTGCGCAATGGTTCCGAACTCCTTGGATACATTATTCATATCCACGATCATCATCATATTAAAATATCCCTGCACAATGGTCTGGGAAATATCCAGAATGTTGATGTTGTTATCTGCCAGATATGCACATACTCTTGCAATAATTCCGACAGTGTCCTTCCCTACTACAGTGATAATGCTTTTCTTCATGCTTTTCTCCTCTTTTCCGCGCACGCTTTTTGCGCATGTCAAGTTTGTGTCAAGTGCGCGCAGACACAAATCCCGCGATTGAAAATTTTATTTTTCAATCTTTCTCCTCTCACAGTTCCTCATTTTTTTAAAAACAGATCATCTCCGAAACCTCATTGCGCTTCGCCACCTGAATCGGGAAATCACCCCCATGATACGGATTATCCGCCAGGTCAATTTCCATCCGCACGGTCTCATATGCAAGCTCCGGCAGGTTGTTTTCCTGACTCAGATGTCCCAGGATCACTTTTTTCAGGTTATCATGCAGCACCCTGCTTAACAGTCTGCCCGAATTTTCATTCGAAAGGTGCCCGCGGTTTCCGAGTATCCGCTGCTTGAGATAATAGGGATAGCTCCCCACCTGCAGCATATTTACATCGTGATTTGCCTCCAGTAAAAGGACATCCATCCCCTTTAAGCATTCCACGGTGTAGTCATTATAAGTACCAAGGTCTGTACACACAGCAGCATGGCTGCTGCCATAAGAAAAACGATAGCCCACAGGATCTGCGGCATCATGAGAAATACGCATCGGATTTACCGTCAGATCCTTAATTGTAAACGCTTCCTCTGCACAGACGGGATGAAAAAGCTCTTCCGGGATCTTTCCCACACTCTTCGTTTCCTGAATCGCGTCCGCAGTCTTTTCCGTCGTATAAATCGGAATTCCATACCGTCTGCTTAAAACACCAAGTCCGGCGATATGGTCAATATGTTCATGAGTGATCAAAATCGCATCAATATCCCGTCCTGTCAAACCAATATCGTTCAAGCCGTTTTCCACGCGCTTGCCGCTGATGCCTGCATCCACCAGCACATGGGTCGTATCCGTTCCCGCATAAATACAGTTTCCGCTGCTTCCGCTGGCAATACTGCATAATCTCATCTGCTCAGCCCTGCTTCCTTTAATCTTTCGTCTATCTGTCTGTAAGTATCCCCCAGGTCGGCACTATTGTCAATCACCACTTTACAGTGACATCGAAATTCTTCTTCCGAAAGCTGACTCGCAAAAATCTGTTCTACCTTTTCTTCGGAATATCCACGATCCTGCATCAGCCGCTTCCTGCGTACTTCTTTTTGTGCAAAAATGTACCATAGCTCATCCAGCAGCTCGCCATAGCCTTCCTCAATCAGGAGCGCCGCTTCCACAAAAAAGGCGTCGATTTTTCCAGCTTCGCGTTCGGCTTCGATCTCCTGCAAAATATAGGCTTTAACCGCCGGATGGATGACCGCATTGATCGCTTCCAGCAACTTATGGTCTGCAAAAATTTTCGCCGCCATTTTCTGCCGGTTGATCTGACCGTCCTCTTCCAGCGTGTCTGTTCCCAGAAGCCGGACGAGGGCGTTGTAGCAGGGATTTCCCGGCTCACGAACCTTATGCGCTGCTTCATCCGCCAGCAAAATCCGGCAGTTGCAGTGTGTCTGAATATATGCTAAAATCTTCGATTTTCCGGCACCAACCCCGCCGGTAATTCCTATTGTTTTCATCATTTCATTCCTTTTATTCATGACAATAGAATGCTCGCAGAGCGTGCATTCTACTATTTCGCGTCATACCAGTTTTCGCCGGTATGCAGATCCACCTCCAGCGAAACGGAAAGCTCTGCCGCATGCTTCATCTTATCCTTTAAAAGCTCTGCCACCTCCGTAGCTTCCGCACGATCGGTCTCGATCAGCAGCTCGTCGTGAATCTGCAGACTGAGCCTGGAATTCAATTTCCTGCGATGCAGCTCTTCCCAGACATGGATCATCGCAAGCTTCATGATATCTGCCGCCGTACCCTGAATCGGAGAATTCATCGCCACGCGCTCGCCAAAGGAACGCTGCATAAAATTGCTGGATTTCAGCTCCGGAATCGGACGTCTGCGCCCGTAGAGCGTCGTCACATAACCGTTTTGCTTCGCATCCTCCACCTGTTTGTCCAGAAATGTCTTGACCTGCGGATAGGTTGCAAAATACTGTTCGATATAGGTTGCTGCCTCTTTCCGCGTAATGCTCAGATCCTGACTCAAGCCAAAGGAGCTGATACCGTAAACGATACCGAAATTGACCGCCTTTGCATTGCGCCGCTGTAAGTCCGTTACTTCCTCAAACGGCGTATGGAACACCTTGGATGCCGTAATCCGATGGATATCCGCGTCACTTTTGTACGCCTCGATCAGCTGCTCGTCCCCGGAAATATGCGCGAGCACACGAAGCTCGATCTGGGAATAGTCCGCGTCCGTAAACAAGTAGTTGTCCTTTGGCACAAATACCTTGCGGATCAGCCGTCCCAGTTCTGTACGCATCGGAATGTTCTGCAGATTCGGTTCCGTTGAAGAAATTCGTCCGGTCGCCGTGATCGTCTGATTGAAGGACGTGTGGATTCTGCCGTCCTCCTCGATATAATCCGCCAGACCGTCCGCATAGGTCGATTTTAATTTCGTCAGCCCCCGATATTCCAGGATATCCGCAACAATCGGATTGTCTGCTGCGAGCTTTTCCAGAATGTCTGCAGCGGTCGAATATCCGGTTTTGGTTTTCTTTCCGCCCTTTAAGCCCATCTTTTCAAACAAAATTTCTCCCAGCTGCTTCGGCGAATTGATATTAAATTCACAGCCTGCCGCTTCGTGGATTTTTGTTTCCAGCTCGTTAATCCGGTCCACCAGCGCATCACCGTATGCCTGCAGCTCCTGTCTGCGTACCAGCACGCCCTCTTTTTCCATCTCATAAAGCACACGGGATACCGGCATCTCAATTTCGTCAAACAGCTTCTGCATCCCGGCTTCTTCCAGTTTTTGGGAAAGCACCGGCACAGCCGCATAGCACACATACGCCAGTGTTCCGGCATATTCATAAAATTCTTCCGGTCTCTGCGCATATGCTTCCTTTAAAGAAAGCTTTTCAAACAGCTGCTTTCTCGTGCGGATCATGCGATCGAGCTGCTCCTTTGCAATGTCCTCCGGCTCATAATCGTTTTTGAGCGGATTTAACAGATACGCGGCAATCAAAACATCGAACAGCGTCTTTGTACCGCAGCTGTCCTGGTCTTTTTCTCCATTGGACAAAAGCGCCGGATACGCTTTTTTGATTTCAAACGTAGAAAGGCCTATGCCCGCCAGATACAGATCGGAAAGCTGACTGCAAAGCCACTGCGCAGTCAAAAAGCCCTCCGCCGGAAGCACAGCGATCTTTTCTTCGCCCCAGCACAGCGCCAGTCCGCAAAACTCGGTTTCTTCTATTTTTCTGCATTTTTTCTGATCGGATAACACTGCAAAGCCACAGTGTCCCGCTTTTTTGACCGCCTCGAAAATCTCCTGTGCCTCTGCCAAATCTCTCGTCACATGAATTTTTGCCGTCAAGCTATCCTGCTTCGTCTCTTTCTGCTCGAATCGTCCAAGCAGATTTTTAAATTCCAACTTCCGGAACAGCTGATACGCATCCTCTGTATACAGCTCTCCCAGCCGCGCTTCATTCCAGTCAAGCACCACAGGACTGTCGATGCGGATCGTCGCAAGATCGAGACTCAGATATGCCAGATCTTTATTGGCGATCAGCGATTCCCGCACCGCTTTTTTCGTCACCTCTTCGACATGCGCATACAAATTGTCCAGCGTTTGAAACTGCTTTAATAGCTCGGAAGCCGTCTTTTCACCGACCTTGGGCACGCCGGGGATATTGTCCGCCGTATCGCCCATCAGCGCCTTTAATTCGATAAAGCCGGCAGGCGTCACGCCGTACTTTGCTTCAACATCTGCTGCATAATAATCCTCGACCTCTGTCCGCGCGCCCTTGGTCTTCGGAATTCTGATTTTAATTTTGTCACTCGCGATCTGTAAAAGATCCCGGTCCCCGGAAACCAGAGATACATCCATTCCCTCTTTTTCCGCGCGCTTTGCAAGCGTCCCCAAAATGTCGTCCGCTTCCAGTCCGGGCTGCTCCATCGTCCGGATTCCCATGGCATGCAGCACCTGCTTCATCACAGGAACCTGCTCGTGCAGCTCCTGCGGCATCGGCTTTCTCGTCCCTTTATATTCCGGGTACATCTCGTGCCGGAACGTCGGCGCTTTCACGTCGAACGCGACCGTCAGATATTCCGGCTTCTCTTCCTCCAGAAGCTTGAATAAAATATTTAAAAAGCCATAGACCGCATTCGTGTGAAGCCCCTCGGAATTGGATAAATCCGGCACGCCATAGAAGGCGCGGTTCAAAATGCTGTGTCCGTCAATTAAAACCAGTTTTTCACTCATTTATAATACCACCATCGTCAAAATCATAGTCGCCGCCAGAATCGCCATCGCTTCTGTCGCATACAGCCCATGCTGTAAGGAACTCAGGATATGCAGATGTCGCTTCTCGGTGTCAATCCGCATGCGCAGCTCTCTGTTTAAATCGAACGTATCGCCGTTTTCCAGGCGCTGCATCCCGGTTGTCACCAGAAACTGTATGCTCAGCTCCTCAAGGCAGGAACTGCATCCATCCACATGATTTAAAAATTTCTTTTCCGTGCGGTTATCCAGTTCGTCCTTCAAAAACTGAGGAATCAGCTTTTCGGTCTGTTTGCAGTCCAGATCTGTCATATCACAGAGTCTCCTTTCATAAAACATCAGGGGCATCCCAGGCTGTGCCTAAAATGCCCCATTAGTATCTCATATTTTTTATAACATTGCAATTCCTTTGCAATAGGTCTGTGCAACCGCATAATCGTCTTCCAAAACAACGATATCCGCATCGTAGCCGGCAGTTAATTTACCCTTCCGGTCGTCTACCCGAAGAACACGGGCAGGGTTGATCGTGCAGGAATTTAATGCTGCATCGAAGGGAACCATCGCCTCTTCCACAAGAATCCTCAGCCCCTTGTTGATATTTAAGGTGCTTCCAGCGATCGTATCGGTTCCTTTTAATCTTGCCAGACCGTCCTCTCCAATTTCGATCGGATGACCGCCAAGCTCATAATTGCCGCCGGGCGGGCAGTGCTTTGCACGCAGGGAATCACTGATCATAGTAGAATAATCTCTTCCTTTCGCGGTGAAGAAGTTATTCAGTGCAGCCAGATGGGAGTGACAACCGTCACAGATGATCTCGCCGTAAATATCGCGGACGCGCAACGCGGTTCCGACCAATCCGGGCTTTCTGTGATGATAAGGCGTCATGCCGTTGTATACATGTGTCATGCTCATCGCGCCATTGGCGATTCCCATCAGCGCCTGCTCATACGACGCGCTGGAATGTCCCATGCTGACTACTACACCGTTCTGGCTGCAGTATTTCGTCAACGCAAATTCCGGATCATGCTCAGGAGCCATTGTGATGTATTTGATCATGCCATGTGCGGCTTCCTGATACATTTTAAACTGTTCTACGGTCGGTTTTGCAATCGCTTCCGGGGGCTGCGCGCCCTTGTATTCCATATCCAGATAAGGTCCTTCGAAATGGATCCCCAGAATCTCTGCACCCTCGTAGCCTTCTTCCACAACCTTTGCGACATTTGCAACCGCTTTGGTCAGAACCTCCGGCATCTGAGTTACGGTTGTCGGAAGAATTGAGGTAACGCCTTCTTCCGGAATCCGTCTCATCCAGTCGCGCAGACCTTCCGGCTCGCCGTCGTTGGTATCGAATCCATAAGCACCATGCGTATGCACGTCAATAAAACCGGGAACAATCCGCTTATTGCCGTAATCCACATCTGCAGTCTTTGTCCCAAAAGGATATACATTTACGATTTTTCCATCGGCTACTTCCAGCTGAGCGGGAACAAACTGTCCTGCCAGCCAAACTCTTCTGCTCTGTAAAACCATGGTCTCCTGCCTCCTTCTTTGGCAAATCAAACGTTCAGAAAGCCTCCTGCAGACAACCCTGCAACGGCTTTCTGATTTTTGACCCTGTTATCATTTTCAGCAACAGAATGCATTAAAGTGCGGACAGAGCGTCCTCATCTGCGATCAGAACAAAGTTCGGATGCAGCTGCAGAATAGAAGCCGGAACCTGAGGTGTGATCGGTCCAAAGAAGGATTTCTTTAAAATCTCTGCTTTATCTTTGCCGCTGACAACCATCAGGACGCATTTTGCACGCATGATCGTAGCAATACCCATGGTGTAAGCCTGACGCGGAACTTCGTCGATGGAGTTAAAGAAACGCTTGTTTGCTTCGATAGTCATCTCTGTTAAATCTACGCAATGAGTCTCTTTGTCGAACTCGTCGTTAGGCTCGTTGAAGCCAATGTGTCCATCATGTCCAAGACCCAGCAGCTGCAGATCAACACCGCCCATGGATGCGATCACTTTATTGTATTCCTCACAGGCTTTCTGACTGTCAGGCTCTGTGCCGTCCGGCAGATGGGTGTTTGCAGGATCAATATTTACATGAGAAAACAGATTGTCATGCATGAAGTAGTAATAGCTCTGCTCGTTCTCCTTGGGCAGGCCCTTGTACTCATCCAGGTTTACACTTCTTACGTTGGAGAAATCGTAGTCGCCATTTTCATAGCCAGCTACCAGATTTTTGTATGTGCCGATCGGTGTGGAACCGGTTGCCAGACCCAGTACGCAGTCAGGCTTGTTGATGATCAGTGCACCAATATAGTTTGCAGCTTTTCTGCTCATATCGTTATAATCTTTGGTTTTGATAATTCTCATATCGCTTATTCTCCCGTTTCTGATAATATATTTTGTGTCGGAACCTCTCCGGCTACTCTATTCATTCTAATACATCCCGACTTTTTTCTCAATTGTTTTAAAAAAATAATTGTCCCAGGTTTACTCATAAGATTACAGTTCACACGCGCCCGGGCTGTGTCGGGAAACCAAATGTGCAGATCCTGCGGCTGTAAAACACCAGAAGGTACGCTTTACAAACATTCCGCTGTTTTGAAAAAGAATCGGAAGCCCCTCTTGCGAGGAGCCTCCGATGTGCCAGGTTTTTCGTGCCGCAGGGCACTGTCAATATTTAATTTCCTGTATCTATCGAATGGAGGGCTTTTCCCTTCGATAAGAATGTAAACGATAATTCCTGTACTGTAAAAATGTTTTACAGCATCTTCTGGATTTCGTCTGCTACAAACTGAACCTTGGTTCCGACGATAACCTGAACATTGTTCTTGTTGGGGCGGATAACGCCTGCAACGCCTGCAGATTTGATCTTCTTCTCGTCAACCTTGGTGTAATCCTTGATTTCGAAACGAAGTCTGGTAATGCAGTTATCCAGGCTGACAACGTTATCCTTGCCGCCGATACCTTCCAGCACGATCTCACCAACCTTGGTGTAGTCGTTATTTGCCAGAACAACCTGCTTTTCAGCTTCTGTATCATCATCCTCACGGCCGGGAGTCTTCAGATCAAACTTCACGATCGCGAAACGGAATACCAGATAGAATACAACGAATGCTGCAATGCCCAGAGGAATGATCATCCAGGTATTTGCTGCTGCCGGCAGGGATGCAGAGAACAGAAGGTCTGTTGCGCCTGCGGAGAAGGAGAAGCCTGCACGGAAGCCAACTAAAACAGTGATTACGGTGAAGATGCCGTACAGCAGAGCGTATACAACATACAGACCGGGTGCAAGGAACATGAATGCGAATTCAAAAGGCTCGGTAACGCCGCAGATGAATGCACACAGAGCTGCGGAACCAACCAGACCGATTGCAACTTTCTTCTTCGTGCTCTTTGCAGTCTGGATCATAGCCAGCGCTGCACCGGGAACACCAAACATCATACAAGGGAAGAAACCGGACATGTACATACCAAGGCTCCAGCTTACGTCTGCGCTGGTCTCACCTGCCCAGAAGTGGGACAGATCGCCAAGGCCGATGGTGTCAAACCAGAATACGTTGTTCAATGCATGATGCAGACCAACAGGGATCAGCAGACGGTTTAAGAATGCGTAGATACCTGCACCTACAGCGTCAAGGCCTACAATACCCTCACCAAGAGCTACCAGACCACCGAAGATCAGAGGCCATACAAACAGCAGCACTGCAGAAACAACGATGGAAATAACGCCTGCGATGATCGCTACACAACGTTTGCCAGAGAAGAATGCCAGCCAGTCAGGCAGCTTCGTGCTCTTAAACTTGTTGTAGCAGGTAGAACCGATCACACCAGCTAAAATACCGATGAAAGGGTTCGCGATTTTTCCAAATGCCAGCATAGCGCTTTCTTTTTCTGCCATAGAAGGCATGATGGTTGTAACCACGCCTGTGGAAAGCAGAGTTGTCATCATCAGCCAGGAAGCCAGAGCTGCCAGGCCGCCGGTGCCGTCATTTTTATCGGACATGCCGACACCAACACCGATAACGAACAGGATCGCAATGTTATCGATCAAAGCTCCGCCTGCTTTTACCAGGAAGAATCCCAGTGTCTCAGCAAAGCCAACTACGTCACCACCCTGCATGGTGGACGGACAAAGTAAATAACCGATACCCATCAGGATACCGCAAATGGGAAGGCAAGCTACCGGAAGCATTAAAGCCTTACCAAGTTTCTGTAACCATTTCATAAAAGTTACCCCCTTCTTGTTTAATACAATGCAGATTCTTTCTGCACTGTGGTTTCCGCCCTGGCCGCGGATTTATTCATAAAGGTACACACCTTAACGAATACTTTGGAAAACTGTCAGCGTTATCGATTTATAAATTTTCTTTTAAAAACGCTTCCAGCGCTGCTGCGCAGGCTTCTTCATCCTCTCCTTCTACAGTAAAGGAAAGTGTATGCTCTTTCTTTGCGCCCAGCATCATCAGGGACATGATCTTCTTTGCATCTCCCTTTTTTGCGCCGCTTTCTACCGTAACGGTGCTTTTAAACTTTGCGGCTTCCTTTGCCAAGAGCCCTGCCGGTCTTGCATGAAGACCGAGCTCATCCTGAATTGTGTAAGAAAACTGTGTCATGTTCTGTTCCTCCTGTGGTCACTTCTTATTCTCTTTGCAGTGCCGCTTCAGAAATTTATGTGCGGCATTGCTTTTATTCATGACAATAGAATACTCGCAGAGCGCATGCATTCTATTATTTTCAAATTTCCCGAATCGCCTTGCGAAGCCCCAGTACATAGGTCGGGGAAACGGACAATTCGTCAATCCCCATATCCACAAAGGTCTTTGTCAGCGTCGTATCTGCTCCAAGTTCTCCGCAGATGCCGACCCACGCGCCGCCTTTATGACCATTTTCGATCGTCATCCGGATCATCCGAAGCACTGCAGGATGATGGGAATCATAAATGGTATCAAGGCTCTGGTTCTGACGGTCGATCGCCAAAGTGTACTGCGTCAGGTCGTTTGTACCGATACTGAAGAAGGATACTTCCTTTGCCAGCTCTTCACTGATCATGACTGCTGCAGGTGTCTCTACCATAATACCCAATTCAACTGGTGCAATCTCAATTCCTGCCGCTGTCAGCTCTGCCTTAACCTCTTCCACGATCTCTTTGATTCGAAGGATCTCTTTGACTGAGATAATCATCGGGAACATGATGGCTGCAGTACCATAAACGGACGCTCTGTAAATTGCACGGAGCTGTGTTTTAAACACGTCAATCCGATCCAAACAGATACGGATCGCACGATAGCCCATCGCCGGATTTTCTTCTTTTGGAAGCTTGAAGTAATCCACCTGCTTGTCCGCTCCGATATCAAGTGTACGGATGATAACCTTTTTGCCTTCCATCCGGCTCAATACTTCTTTGTAAATTTCAAACTGCTCTTCCTCGGAAGGATAGTCTTCCCGTCCGAGATACAAAAATTCGCTTCTGAAAAGTCCGATACCGCCTGCATCATTTAAAAGCACCTTATCCACATCTTCCGGGCTTCCGATATTCGCATAAACGTTAATCTTTCGACCGTCTCTTGTCACATTATCGAGTCCGATCAGCTTTTCAAGCTCCGCACGTTCTCTGCCGCAGGCTTCCTTTTTCTGAACTAATTCTGCAAGCACAGCCTCTTCCGGATCCAGATAAAGCTTTCCATCCAGACCATCTACAACTGCATCCATGCCGTGGTATTCTTTTAACAGCTCCACATCGGTCTGCACCAATGCCGGAATATTCATCGAACGTGCCAGAATCGCTGTATGGGAATTTGCTGAACCGTTGCGGGTTACAAATGCGAGAATCTTACTTTTATCAAGAGAAACCGTCTCACTCGGAGTCAGATCATCTGCCAGTAAGATCACCGGCTCCTCTGAAGCAATGCTGCCGTCCCCGATGCCTGCCAGGATACGGATCACACGTCCGGAAATATCTTTGACATCTGCGCTGCGCGCTTTCATATAATCATCATCCATGGAAGCAAATACTGCTGCGAACTGCTCTCCTGTGGTATGCACTGCATATTCTGCATTGACCTTTTCACTCCGGATCAGTCCGGTGATCGCATCGAGATAATCGCCATCATCCAGCATCATCTTATGCACATCGAAGATCATCGCCTGTTCTTCGCCTGCTTCTGCAAGCGCTTTTTCATATAAGTCATCCAACTGTCCGATGGCAGTCTCCTTAGCTGCTTCGAACCGGGCAACCTCTGCCTCTGCATCAGCAACCTGCTTCTGCTCCAGGACATATTCCTGCTTTTCATAAAGGTAAATTTTCCCGATCGCAATTCCCTTCAGAACGCTTTTCCCCTGACAAACTACCATTTCATCATCCTCTTTGAACATTTATTTTGCAGGATGCAGCTTCATAACCGCATCTGTTGTTTCCACGTCCTTGCCGGTAAAGGTTTCTACCTGCTCATATGCATCAGAATTGCAGATGATCATCGGTGTGATTGTTTCTCTTCCACTCGCTTTGATCTTGTCCAGATCTGCAACGACAAGCAGATCGCCCTTTTTCACATCCTGACCCTCTTTTACCTTCTGTTCAAAGGGCTCACCTTTTAATTCTACAGTATCCAGACCGATATGGATCAGAATTTCTGCACCATCTGCAGTCGTAATGCCTACCGCATGACCGGTCGGAAATACGGTACTGATCTTGCCGTCTGCCGGAGCGTAAACATGTCCGTCCTGCGGGATCACAGCAATGCCCTTACCGAGGATTTCCTCAGCGAAGGTCGGATCCGGAACCTCCTTAATGCTGACACATTTTCCCTTCATCGGTGCTGTAAGCTCAATCCCTTTATCCTTTTTAAAACGATCAAAAAATCCCATTTTTCTTTCCTTCCTTTTTTTTGATATCTGCATATTTCAGCTGGACTGCGAGATAGATCACTTCCTCCTCCGTCATCTTGCAGGAAACCACGGATTCTATATAGTCTCTCATCGCTCTTGCCAGCTCATACTCATTTCTGTAATTTGCCCTGACAAATTCGTTAAAGCGAGCATCCTCCGTAATCCAGCCCTCTTTGTTCTGGATCAACCGGTTCAGCATAAATTTCAGATTTGTGATCAACCGGTCCTCATAAACCAGGTCTTCCGGAAAATGGTAATCTGCCCGAATCATTCCGATCAGGTGACGGATTATCTCCGTCATAATCTGAGTATCTCTCAGGCGCATCCCGCCAAATTCGCTGTTGACCAGATGAAACGCGATCGATGCAGCCTCATCCTCCGGCAGTCTCACTTTGATCCGCTCTTCGATCAGATCGAGGGCATGACAGCCAATCTGGAATTCTTCCGGATAAAATCTGCGGATTTCGCTGTAAAGCGCATTTTCAAACAGCATGCCATCCTTAAACCGTCTCAGTGCGAAATCGATATGGTCGGTCAGCGCAAGATAAACGTTTTGGTTGAGCTGCATGGAAAGATGACTCTTCGCATAGGAAATAATCTCATCTGAAACCTGCACGCATTCCATTGGCATATTGGCAAGCAGCTCCTGAAACCGTGCCTGTAAATCCGGACTTCCCAGATGAAAAATCTTCTCCACCTGTGCAGCCTTGATCTCCTGACCGCTTTTTTTCTGGAAGCCGATGCCCCTGCCCATCGCCACGATCTCCCGTCCCTGATCATCCAGCGCGGAGATCACATTGTTATTGATTACCTTTTCTATCCTCATGCCCCGCTCCTGAAATGCAGCCCATGCGCAACAATCAACTGTCCGGTATCCCACATGGTCTTGCAGACTCTTTAGAAACAAAAAACCAAATTTTATAAACCAGTTCTGCAGAAATATATAATATCTGAAAAACTAATTTATAAAACTTGGTTTTGCCTGCCTGCCAGTAACAATCCAATTTATCTTATCGTGCTGTCGTATCAACTGACCTTAGTATACTGAACATCCATTCAGAAGTCAACCTTTATTTTTCATTTTGTCTTATTTTGTCCTTTTATTTTTTATTTTAGCATCCATATTGCACAATCCGCCGGACCTTTCTTTTCCAGAAGTGTCCGGCGGAATCGTCATTTCTTCTTATTATATCCTATTTTTAGGACATCTCATTAAACAATTCTGATTTTTGTCCAACATCATGCTTCCATCAATGCTTCCATCTCGTCAAGCAGGCTGTCAAACAGCTTCAGTGCGCGGTGTACCGGCTCTGCGGTGCGCATATCAACGCCAGCGCCCTGCAGCAGGGAAATCGGATCTTTGGAGCAGCCGCCGGACAGGAAGTTTAAGTAATCCTTCACCGCAGGCTCGCCTTCGCTCAAAATCCGTTCAGACAGCGCCATCGCAGCGGAAAAGCCCGTCGAATACTGGAACACATAATAGTTGTAATAAAAATGCGGAATTCTCGCCCATTCGCGGTCGATTAAGTCATCCACAACAACCGCATCCCCATAATAGAATACGTTTAAGTCATGGTAAATTTTGTTCAGGCCCTCTGCCGTTAAGCTGCCGCCGTTTTGTACCAGCTCGTTGATCTTTAACTCGAACTCTGCAAACATCGTCTGGCGGTACAGAGTCGTACGGAACTGCTCGAGGAAATAGTTGATCAGGTACGCTCTGGTCTTTTTGTCCTGCGTTTTTTTCAGCAGATGCTGCATCAGAAGCGACTCATTGCAGGTAGATGCGACTTCCGCAACGAAAATTACATACTCTCTGTCCACAGGCTCCTGATTTTTGGTGGAAAGATAGGAGTGCATCGCATGTCCCATCTCGTGCGCCAGCGTGAACTCGGAATCCAGCGTGCCCTTGTAATTTAAAAGCACATACGGATGCACAATCTGTCCTGCGCTGTACGCACCGCCGCGCTTGCCTTTGTTTTCGTAAACGTCGATCCAGCGGCTTTCAAAGCCGTGCTTTAACACTTCCCCGTACTCTTTTCCGAGAACGGCAGTCGCATCCAGCACTTCCTCCTTCGCTTTTTCAAACGGAATCTTCACATCCGCATCCGCAACGAGGGAGGTGTAAAGATCGTACATATGAAGCTCATCCGTCTTCATCAGCTTTTTGCGCAGACGCATATAACGGTGCAGGATGCCGATGTCCTCATGAACGGCTTCGATCAGGTTATGATAGACTTCCACAGGCACGTTGGTCGCATCCAGCGAAGCGTGCAGGGCGTCCGGATATTTGCGCGCCTTTGCAAAGAATTTCAGCTGGCTGACCTGCGCGTTCAGCAGTCCTGCTGCCGTATTTAACACCTTTCCATAGCCGCCGTAAAGAGATTCAAACGCCGCTTTTCTCACATTTCGATCCGGGCTCTGCATCAGCGGGATAAAGCTTCCGCCGGTCACTTCCAGCTCTTCTTCGTTGCTGCCTTTTATCGGGTCAAAGGTCAGGTCTGCATTTACCAAAGACGAATAAACCGTTCCGGGCGCCTGCGCCATCTCCCCTGCATCTGCCAGTATCTTTTCCAGCTCCGGCGATAAAATATGATCCTTGCATCTGCGCACTTCATTGATGCTTCTGCGATACTTTAACAGCTCCGGCTTTTCTGCATAAAATGCTTCCAGCTTTTCCTCCGGAATGCTCAGAATTTCCGGGTCTGCAAAGGAAATCAGACCGCTGCATTCCACATATAAGCCCATCGCGCGCGCAGACAGCGTCTGTCCTGCCGCGTCCGCCGTATCCTGGTCCTTGACGCGGGACGCATAACCGTAAATTTCGCTCAGCATGCAGTCGAGCTTTTCTGTCAGAGCCGACCAGTCATACAGCGCCTGTGCGCTCTCACCCAGCCGTCCGGCATATTCTGCCGCTTCCTCTGCGACCTTTTTCGCCGCCGCAAAATCCTTTTCCCAGTCCTCTACAGTCGCATACATGTCCTCGATCGCCCAGGTGTCCTCTTTCTTTACCTGACTGCGCATCGGAATCTTCTGATTTTCTTCCATGTCAAATCCCCTTTTCTGAAATTGCTTATTCCGTTTGAAAAAGTCTTACTTTTCCAAACGCCTGTGCCTATTATAAGGGACATGCGAAGAAACCGCAAGCGCTGTAGCGGCAAAGGCCGTTTTGTGAATAAAACAATAGAATGCACGCTCTGCGAGCATTCTATTGTCATGAATCAAAAGATTTTCGAAAAGTAGAAACGTCCGGCTCACAGCTTTTTCAGAGAAATCTGCCATGCTGCGTAATCGGAATCCGCGCCCGGGAGCCGCAGTCCGCCACGCATCAGCGCAGCTCCTGTCAGCACCTGCTTTTGCATCCTGTCTTTTTTATCCCCTTTTAAATCTGTCAGGCTCACTTCATAGGAAGCATCGCTGCACAGTCCTCTCGGATAAACAAACTTCGCCGCGCAGTTGGTCTGCACATGCTGGTAAACCGCACTGATCAGCGCTTTGGATGCGTCCTTTGCTGCCATTTCCCATACGACGCAGTTGTTGTCCTGCGGGCTTGTCAGACGAAAATAACTGCCATCCGAAATCAGGTCGTAATACTGCTTGAACACCTCGATCTGGCGCTTTACCTCGACCTTTTCTTCCTCCGTCATCTTGTTTAAATCCAGCTCGTAGCCAAACGTGCCCGCCATCGCCACACAGCCTCTTGTCGCAAGCGGCGTCACTCTGCCGGTCTGGTGGTTCGGCACTGCGGAAACATGCGCGCCCATTGTCGAAACCGGATAGCCAAACGACGTGCCGTACTGAATCTGCAGGCGTTCGATCGCATCCGTATCGTCGCTGCACCAGATCTGCGGGGAATAATAGAGCATCCCGGCATCAAACCGTCCGCCGCCTCCGCTGCAGCCCTCCAGTAAAAGGTGCGGATAGGCCGAAAGCATACCGTCCAGTACACGGTATAAGCCCAGCATGAACCGGTGCGCCATCTCGCCCTGCTTTTCGGCAGGCAGGGATGTAGAATATTTATCGCAGATGCTTCGATTGAAATCCCACTTCACATAGCTGATCGGTGCGCTTGCAAGCACGCTGCAGAGCCGTTCCAGGATGTAATCCTGTACATCTTTTCTGGAAAAATCGAGAATCATCTGATGTCTGCTCAGATTCGGCTTTCTGCCCGGAATCTTTACCGCCCAGTCAGGATGTGCCCGGTACAGATCGCTGTCCTCCGAAATGCATTCCGGCTCGAACCAGATGCCAAACTTCATTCCAAGTCCAACAATACGGTCTCCCAGCTCCTTTAAGCTGCAGCCCAGCTTCTTTTCATTCGGAAACCAGTCGCCCAGACCGGAACGGTCGTCGTCACGCTTTCCAAACCATCCGTCGTCCATGACGAACAACTCGACGCCAAGCTCTGCCGCATCCTTTGCGATCGAAACGAGCTTGTCCCCGGTAAAGTTAAAGTAAGTGCCCTCCCAGTTGTTAATCAACACCGGACGGCGCTTGTTTTTCCATTCGCCCCGGCAGATGTGCTCCCGGATGACCTGATGGAAATTATGGCTCAGCTTTCCAAAGCCCTCGGACGAGCAGCTCAAAATCACCTCCGGCGTATCAAAGCTCTCGCCCGGCTCCAGCGTCCACGCAAAGTCGTCCGGATGGATGCCGCAGATCAGACGGGTCTGATCGATCTGGTCTTTTTCTGTTTCCATTAAAAATTCGCCGCTGTATACAAAAGATACACCGTAGCAGAGCCCTTTTGTCTCGTTTGTATCCTTTTCACATACGACTGCAAACGGGTTGTAGTGATGGCTGGATGCGCCTCTCACACTGCCGATCGCAGAAATGCCGTGCGCAATCGGAGTGCGCTGCAGGGTGCGCTCCATCGCATGCTTTCCATAAAAGGTCAGCCATTCATAGTCGCCGGACAGCCAGTCCAGGCACATGCTGGCAGCCTTTAACAGGACAACTTTACCCATTGTCCGGTTCACAACTTTCACAGCTCTTGTAATGATGTCCAGCTCTTCCAGAACGCCATACTGTAAAAGCACTTCCAGTCCGCTTTCCGGATCCCGCAAAAGGATGCCGAGGGTTTCCGCTTCTGTTTCATCCGCATAAACAGCCGGCAATCCCGGAATGCTGTATTTTCCTCTGGAAAGCTCATATCCGGCATAACAAAGCGTTACCGCCTGGCTCCCGTTTTCATTTCTGACGCGCAGGGCACTGATCCGGTAATCCCCCGTTCCGAAACAGCTGTACTCCTGCGGCGCAAGATCTGAGGAAAGTCTGTCGTCAGCACAGGACGCTTCATACGCATAGCCGGAAAATCCGCGGTCATCCGGCGGAATCCGGTAAGAAAGATCGGAATTGTCCGTCTTTTCCCCGTAATAGGTATGCAGCAGCATGCCGTAGGCATCCACTTTCATCTGATACGTCGTATTTTTGGTCTGCAGCGTAAAAGTACGCTGCTTTTCATCTGCATAAACTGCCATGGCAAATCCCCTCCTGTTTTTTCTTAAGGCAGAACGTCTATCGAATGTACATTCTGCTCCGTTTCATGCCTGATTGTGCCATCGGTTTTTATTTTACCATATCCCGCCTTCTGTCTGCAATCCATCCTTTGATCCCTGCAAAAAAACTTTTTACACCAAGAAAAAAAGCTGCCCGCAGATTGCGTCAGCTTTTTTCAAATCCTTATGCTGTTTTTTCGAACTGGGAATTATACAGCTGCGCGTAAAATCCACCCTTTGCAAGCAGTTCTTCGTGCGTGCCCTGCTCTGCAATATCTCCGTTCTTCATGACCAGAATCACATCCGCGTCCCGGATCGTCGAAAGTCGGTGGGCAATGACAAAGCTCGTTCTGCCCTTCATCAGGTTATTCATCGCTTTCTGGATCTGGATTTCTGTTCTCGTATCGACGGAGCTGGTCGCCTCGTCCAGAATCAAGATCGGATTGTCAGCAAGAATTGCACGTGCAATCGTCAAAAGTTGTTTTTGTCCCTGTGAAACGTTGGTCGCGTCTTCATTTAACTCCATCTGATAACCGCCCGGCAGCGTCCGGATGAAATGATCCGCATGTGCCGCTTTTGCCGCCGCGATGACTTCCTCATCTGTTGCATCCAGCCGTCCGTAACGGATATTTTCCATAATGGTTCCCTGGAACAGCCAGGTATCCTGCAGTACCATGCCAAACATTTCACGCAGCTGTCCTCTGTTGAAATTCCGGATATCGTGTCCATCCAGGCAGATTCTGCCGCTGTTTACGTCATAGAAACGCATCAGCAGCTTGACCATTGTCGTCTTTCCGGCGCCGGTCGGTCCAACAATCGCAACCATCTGCCCCGGTTTTACTTCACAGGAGAAATCCTGAATAACGATTTTATCCGGTGTATAGCCAAACCGTACATGCTCAAAGCTTACGGCACCGGTCAGCTGATCCATTGATACCGGATGCTCAACGGTCTGCTCTTCCTCTTCCTCGTCCAGGAATTCAAAAACACGCTCTGCGGCAGCCGCTGCGGACTGCAGCATATTTGAAACCTGCGCAATCTGTGTGATCGGCTGTGTGAAATTTTTCACATACTGGATAAACGCCTGGATATCGCCGACCTCGATCGTGCCGTTTACTGCCAGAACACTTCCCAGCACTGCAACCGCAACATAGCCGAGGTTTCCGACAAAGGTCATGATCGGCTGCATCAGACCGGAAATAAACTGGGATTTCCACGCGGATTCATACAGTCTGTCGTTTGTCCGGGAAAACGTTTCCTCCACCGCTTCTTCGCGGTTGAACGCCCGGATGACCATATGGCCGCTGTAGGTTTCCTCTACCTGTCCATTTATTTCACCGAGACAGCTCTGCTGCTCCACGAAATATTTCTGGGAATGTTTGACCACAAATCCGATCAAACCGCCGGAAATTGGCAGAATCACCAGTGCGATCAGCGTCATCAGAGGACTGATCGACAGCATCATAATCAACACGCCGATCATCGTCGCAATCGAGGTAATTAACTGGGTCACGCTTTGGTTTAAGCTCTGTCCCAGCGTATCGACATCGTTCGTGATTCTCGAAAGCACTTCTCCGACCGTTCTGGATTCGAAATATTTCATCGGCATCCGGTTGATTTTTTTGGAAATTTCCTTTCGCATCCGATAACACAGCTTCTGCGTCACGCCGGTCATCAGCCAGCCCTGAATGAAGTTAAACACTGCGCTGATACAGTAAATTCCAAGCAGCAGCAACAAAATCCTGCCGATTTTTTCAAAATCAATACCGCCGGTACCGCTCACCTTTGCGACCAGACCGTTGAACAGCTCTGTTGTCACCTTACTGAGCACTTTTGGTCCGATAATATTAAATACCGTACTTCCGATTGCAAATAAGATTACGACGCCGAGCACAATTCGATAGCTTCCAAGGTAGGCAAACAGCTTTTGGATCGTTCCCGTAAAATCCTTTGCCTTTTCCCCGGGCATCATTCCCCTGCCCGGTCCGTGTCCCATCATTGGACGCTTTTTATTTTGCTCCTGACTCATTCTGCCATGCCTCCTTTCAGCTCGCTTTCCGACAGCTGCGAGCGTGCAATTTCCTGATAGGCGCTGCAGTTTTTCATCAGCTCTTCATGGGTTCCTTTTCCAACGATTTTTCCATCCTCCAGAACGAGGATCTGCTCCGCATTCATGATTGTGCTGATTCTCTGTGCAACGATCAGCACCGTCGCGTCCGCGGCCTGTTCGTGCAGCGCCTTTCGAAGCGCTGCGTCCGTTTTGTAATCCAACGCAGAAAAGCTGTCGTCAAACAGATATACCTTCGGATGCTTTGCAATGACCCTGGCAATCGCAAGACGCTGCTTTTGTCCACCGGACACGTTACTGCCTCCCTGCGCAACCGGACTATCATAGCCTTCCGGCTTTGCATCGATAAACTCGGTTGCCTGCGCTGTCTGCGCCGCTTCTTTCATCGTTTCGTCGCTGATTTCATCTTCTCCTGCGAGCTTGATATTGGAAGCGATCGTCCCGGAAAAGAGCACGCCCTTCTGGGGAACCAGTCCCATCACTTCCCGTAATTTATGCTGGCTCAAATTTCGGATATCCACACCGTCCAGCGTAATTTTTCCTTCCGTCACATCGTAAAATCTCGGGATCAGCTGAATCAGCGTTGATTTGCCGCAGCCTGTGCTTCCGATTACAGCGGTCGTCTGTCCGGGTTTTGCCGTAAAGCTGATATGCTCCAGTACGTCCCCCTCTGCCCCGGGATATTTAAAGCTTACGTCCTCAAACCTCAGTTCTCCCCTGCACTGCGTCAGCTTTTCATCCTCCGTTTTTTTTGCATCCACAATGCTGCTGTCCGTCCGCAAAATTTCCTCAATTCGGTCTGCTGCCACACCTGCACGCGGAAGCATGACGGAAACCATCGTAATCATCAAAAAGGACATGACGATCTGCATCGTATAGGTCATAAACGCCATCATATCGCCAACCTGCAGGTTTCCGGCGTCGATTCCCTTTGCACCGAACCACACGATCATGACGGTAACGCAGTTCATAATCAGCATCATCGCCGGCATCATAAAGGTCATGACGCGGTTGGTGAACAGCTGCGTTTTCATCAGGTTCCGGTTCGCTTCATCAAACCGTTTTTCTTCGAATTTTTCTCTGGAAAATGCACGGATAACCGAAAGTCCAGTCAAAATTTCCCTAGAAACCAGGTTCATCCGGTCCACTAATTTCTGCATCAGCTTGAATTTCGGCATTGCAACGCTCACCAGAATCAGTACAACCGCCATAATGACCGCTACCGCAAGCCCAATAATCCACGCCATGCCCGTTTTTGTGCCAACCACCTTCAAAACACCGCCGATTCCGAGGATCGGGGCATAGCTTATCATCCGAAGCAGCATGACCGCGACCATCTGTACCTGCTGAATATCGTTCGTGCTTCTCGTAATCAGGGATGCTGTCGAAAACCGATGCATTTCTCCACTAGAAAACGACAACACTTTGCCAAATACCTGACCGCGCAGATTTTTACCGATCGATGCTGCAGCGCGGGACGCAAGGAAGCTGACTGCAATCGCGCACACTGCCATCAGCAGCGTAAAGCCGAGCATTTTTCCGCCCGTTTTTAAAAGATATGCGATCTGGATGCTGCCCGGGTCTTTACCCAGCGCTTCATATTCCTCTTTCACAAATAAAATCGCCTTCTGGTTCAACAGGGAATCACTCATATCGCCCAGCTGGTCTGTGATCGTCTCCCGCAGCGAAAGCAGCTGCTCCTCGGAGAGAGAGCCGTTTTGCAGCGCTTGGAGAAGCTGAAGCTGCTCCTTGGTGGGCGCCGCTGCATCTGCTCCGTCATTCAGCGCGGTCTCCGCACTTTCGTCCATCGCAGACAGCATCACCATCGGCATCCGGAACGTATCGTTTAACGCTTCCAGATCCGCCGTTTTATTCGTTGTCCGCTCGTAAGTACCGTCCTCTGCCTGTTCATAGCAGGAAGCGGTCAGCTCTTTTTCCCCTTCTGTCATTAAATTCTGCAGGCTGCCCCAGGTCTCCTCCCGCATCCACTCGGGCGCAGCATAAGTGATACCGCCCTGCTGAATTCCGACGTCCACAATATCCGATGTATACTGCGGCAGTGCCAGATCACAGTACGCCTGCACGATCAGCAGAAGTACAATGGCCAGCACTGATTTTTTACATTGTTTTAAATAGCTCAGTAGCCGAAACATTTTCTGTTCTATTCCTCCATTCCATCCACATTCCTGAATGCTGCAATTTCTGTTTCCAGTACATCTCCGAACCGTTCCCACTGTTTAATCAGCTCACGGAATCTGCCTTCGCCCATTCTTTCTACAACTCGCTGGGCAAACACTTCCATGATGCAGTGTCCCTGATCTCTTCTTTCCTGTCCGGTCTCCGTCAGCGAAACATAGCTGCTTCTTCGGTCTTTCGGGTCAATACTGCGCACGCACAGCCCTTTTTCCTCCATGCCACGGAGCAGTCTGGAAAGTGCCGACGGTAATATTTCCATTTTTTTCTGCAGATCGGAAATCGCTGCGCCGTAAATTGCATCGTGCTGCGCACTCAGCTTATGAATCATCTCCAGCACTGCAAATTCCATATTTCCAACTCCGGGATGCAGTACAGAATAATCCATCCTCCGAAACCTGCACATGACATGCTCAAATTCTCTCTCCAGTTTTAACGCGTCATCCATTTCTCCTCCTGTATCAAAGCGCCTGCAGTGCAAAGAGCTCACCCCAAGCGCCGATTTTCCCTGTCTGCTTTTTTCATTAACATTGATAATATTTAACATTGTTAATTACATTGGCCCATTCTACTCTTCTTTCTACAGAAATACAATAAAAATTCCATAAACTTTTCATAAAAAATCACACAATCTGCCTGCCTTGACTTTTTTTCTCTCCTATGCCACAATTTTTCTATCCGGCAGGCTAAAGCAGGAACGGTTTTTCTGCGGTCTGTCCCCGGGCAGCTTCCTTGCCCGGAATATTTTTTCTAATCTGAATCATCCTTACTATAACGGTTTTTCCGGGAAAGAGGTTCTTATGAAATTTTTTTCGTCCACTCACTATACGCCGCAGCAGCTGCAGAATATCGCGATCGATTTATTCTGCGACGTCCTCGGCAGCATCCTTTCCGCAATCGGCATCTATACCTTTGCAAAGCTCGCAAGCTTCGCGCCTGGCGGTATCTCCGGCGTCGCCCTGATTTTGAACCACCTGTGGAACCTACCGATCGGTACAACCTCCCTCGTCATCAACATTCCCCTGATTTTGCTCAGTTACCGGATTGTCGGGCGTAAATTTATGATCAAATCCATCCGCACGATTCTGATCAATACCTTTTTTCTGGATTTCGTCTTTCCGCTCACGCCTGCCTATGACGGCAATCCTATGCTCGCTGCGCTTTTTTCCGGCGTATTTTTCGGCTGCGGTCTTGCGCTGATCTACATGAGAGGCTCGTCTACCGGCGGTACGGACTTCCTTACTATGTCCATCAAAGCGCTGCACCCGCACCTTTCTATCGGCGCTGTCACGATGGCAATCGACCTCGTCATCATCCTGATTGGCTGGCCGGTTTATGGTAATCCCGACGCAGTTTTATATGGACTTATTTCTACGTTTGTAACCTCCACCGTCATCGATAAAATTATGTACGGCACGAGCGCCGGAAAGCTCGCCATCATCATCACGACGCAGGGTCCTGCCATGGCAACGCATATCGACGAGGTCTGCGCAAGAGGATCGACGCTGATCCGCGCAAAAGGTTCTTATACCACGACCGAGCGCCAGGTACTTCTCTGTGCCTGCTCCAAGGCCGAAGCGTACAAGGTTCGCCGCGCCGCACATCAGACCGATCCGGACGCATTTGTCATGATTACGGAAACCAGCGAGGTCTTCGGAGAAGGCTTTATCGATCCAACCGATAACGTAAAAATACAATAGAATATACGAAAAGACCGCGCATTCTATTGTCAGAAATAAATCGGAGGCGAGGGCAGCAGCTGCCTTCGCCTCCTCAGAAAGAGAAAGGAACAGAACATCCCTATGAAATTTCCCAAATTTTTACCGGACGGCGGCACGATCGGCTTTGTCGCCCCTTCCTTTGGCTGTGCAACCTCCCCTTATCAGGAAACGTTTGAACACGCCCAGAAACGCTTCACCGAGCTTGGCTACCGGCTTGACCTCGGACCAAACTGCTATGAAAGCAGCGGCATCGGCATCAGCAACACCCCCGAAAAATGCGCGCAGGAGCTGATGGATTATTATGTAAAATCCGACAACGACTGTCTGATTTCCTGCGGAGGCGGCGAACTGATGTGCGAAATTCTTCCATATATGGATTTTGACCGCCTTGCGAAAGCCGATCCCAAATGGTACATGGGCTATTCCGACAACACGAATATGACCTATCTTCTCGCAACTCTTGCAGATACCGCCTCCATCTACGGTCCCTGCGCCGGCGCTTTTGGCATGGAGCTGTGGCATCCCGCTATTTCCGATGCCTTCCACCTGCTGACAGGGCGCGCACAGACCGTATCCGGCTACCCCCTCTGGGAAAAGGAAGCCTTAAAAGATGAAACGAATCCCCTCGCGCCCTATCATGTGACTGAGCCGCGCGTCCTGCGCTGCTACGGGACGGAGTATGCACAGAGGACTAACGACACGACGCATTTGTACAACGACCAGTTAAACAGCGACCCGCAGCTTGCGGGCGGTAACCTGCAGACAGGCGCTGTATCGCCAGCCTCTGCCCCAAGCTTTCACGTCTCCGGCAGACTCCTCGGCGGCTGCATGGATTGTCTCGTCAATCTGACCGGAACCCGTTTCGATAAAACAAAGGACTTTATCGAGCGCTACAAAGAGGATGGCATCATCTGGTTTCTTGAAGCCTGCGATTTGAACGTCTTCTCTATCCGCAGAGCCATGTGGCAAATGGAACAGGCTGGCTGGTTCGAACACGTCAAAGCCTTCCTGATCGGTCGCCCGCTGTGCTTCGGACAGGACATGATGGGCCTCGATCCATATCAGGCGGTACTGCCCGTCGCACTTTCCCACCATGTCCCGATAATTATGGACGTCGATCTCGGACATCTTCCGCCAATGATGCCGCTGATCGTCGGCAGCCTCGCCGACGTGACTGTTTCCGGAAACGATATCCGAATCGACATGCAGCTGCGCTGACGATAAAACAAGCCGAATGCGTTATTTCATGCCGGGCACACCTTAATTCCCGTATACCCGGATCACGCCGGACACTTCTTTTAACACCGACATGCCTTTTAAGATGCTGAGCGCATCGTTAAAATGTTTTTCCCGCACCGGGTCGGTGATAATGACAAGCTCTGCAACGCCGTCATGGCTGCGCTTCTGCACGACCTGCGCGATGCTCACGTCGTTATTGCCCAAAATCCCGGCAATATTGGCGAGCGCGCCGGGCTTGTCCGTTACCTGAATCCGTAGGAAAAACCGACTGACCGTATCCTCTGCGGATTTCACCGGAAGATTCCGGTAGCAGCCATAACCGATCTTGCCGCAGGAATGGTGCAGGATGTTTCGCATCACGTCGATTACATCTCCCATCACTGCGCTCGCTGTCGGCAGCTGTCCTGCGCCGCGCCCCATAAACATCGCGTCGTCGCAGGCTTCCCCGTGGATAAATACCGCATTGAACGAATCCCGGACAGTTGAAAGCGGATGCTGCTCCGGCAAAAGCATCGGATGTACTTTAACCTCTACGCCGCCTTCTGTCAGCCTCGTCATGCCGATCAGCTTGATCACATAGCCAAATTCCTTCGCATAGCGGATATCCTCCGCCGTGATGTGTGTAATACCTTCGGTATACACCTGGGAAAAGGTCACGTTGGAGTTAAACGCGATCGATGCCATAATCGCCACCTTGCGTCCTGCATCGTAGCCTTCCACATCCGCAGTCGGATCGCTCTCTGCATAGCCGAGCTTTGTCGCAAGGGCAAGTGCCTCTTCGTAGCCCATCCCATCCTCCGTCATCCGCGTCAGGATATAGTTGGTCGTCCCGTTGACAATGCCCATCACTTCTGTCAGTTCGCTGGCTACCAGGCTCTGGCGCAGCGGACGGATGATCGGAATTGCACCTGCAACCGCCGCTTCGAAATGCAGGTCACATTTTCCGGCTTCCGCCGCATCGAACAGCTGTTCTCCATATTCTGCGAGCAAATCCTTATTCGCCGTTACAACCTGTTTGCCTGCGCGGAGCGCTTCCTCCAGCCAGGTCAGCGCCGGTCGAATTCCTCCCATCACCTCAATTACGATTTCGATCTGGGGATCGTTTAAAATCTCGTCCCAACGATCTATCAGAAGCTCAGACGGAATGCCTTCCCGCGCTTTTGTCGTATCGCGCACCAGAATTTTATCCACCACCAGGCGCGCGCCCGTTTTGGAAATGATCTCTTCCTCCAGATCCTTTACCAGTTTATAAACGCCGCTGCCCACGGTTCCTGCCCCAAGCAGTGCTGCATGAATGATTCTCTCCTGTCCCATCACCATTTCCTCCATCTCTATCAAAATTCCTCTGCAATGCAATCTTCGTAGAGCATTTTTATCGTATAGAAAGGAAGTTTCCTATACGATAAAAAAACAGGGAACAGGTATTGACTGCCTGTTCCCCTATTCCAAACTGCGGGTTCGCAGTCTGGGCATATTTTTACTTTAAGCTGGAAATTACATCCGCAACAGATTTGCCGGACTCCTTGATCGCTGCATACAGAGTCTGCAGATCAGCCTGTTCTTTTACTTTAGCAAGTTCCTTTTTTCGTGTCTTGAGTGCCTTTAAAGTTTCCTCAGTTTTGGAAATTTCGCTGTCCAGGTAGGTCAGTTCTTCTTCATAGGTCATGTTTTTCTTTCTTCTTGCCATAGTTGACGCATCCTCCAATGAAATAATTTCATGTAAAAAGGATAGCACGAAAAAAACAGGATGTCCAGCATATCCTTTCTATTTCCGATCGTTTGTGTGCTGTCGTTTGTCTGTGCGCACTATTTCGTAAAGCATACCTAAGCTGCTTACAGCTGCTTACCGGTCAGCATCTCATATGCCTGCAGATATTTTGCAATCGTCTTGTCTACGATCTCCTGAGGCAGTGTCCAGTCGTTATCCGGGTTGGCTTTGAGCCAGTCGCGGGCAAACTGCTTGTCAAAAGAAGGCTGAGAATGTCCGGGTTCATAGCCTTCCGCAGGCCAGAAACGAGAGCTGTCGGGTGTCAGCATTTCATCGCCGATCACCATGTTGCCATCCTCGTCCAGACCAAACTCAAACTTGGTATCCGCAATGATGATACCCTTGCTCAGTGCGTACTCTGCACATTTCTTGTACAGGGCGATGGTGTTGTCACGAAGCTGTTCTGCAAGCTCCTGCCCTCTGCCAGGGAAATATTTTTCCAGATGCGTAACGCTCTGCTCAAAGGAAATATTTTCGTCGTGATCGCCGATTTCCGCTTTGGTGGAGGGAGTGTAAATAGGCTCAGGCAGCTTATCGGATTCTTTTAAGCCCTCCGGCAGACGAATGCCGCATACCGTGCCGTTTTCCTTGTAGCTTGCCCAACCACTGCCGGTGATATAGCCGCGCACGATGCACTCAATGGGAAGCATCTGAAGCTTTTTACACATCATGGATTTGCCTTCGTACTTCTCCTGCTGGAAAAACTCCGGCATATCCTTAGTATCTACAGAAATCATGTGGTTAGGAAGAATATCCTGTGTCATATCGAACCAGAACTTGGACATCTGAGTCAGGACGGTTCCCTTTTTCGTTACCTCATTATGTAAGATCACATCAAAACAGCTGATACGGTCTGTGGCAACCATAATCAGGCTTTCGCCGTTGTCATAAATCTCACGAACTTTTCCTTCTTTGATCGGTTTTAATTCCTGCATGTTTTTCTCCTCATCTTCGCATGTGCGTCATTTTTTCAATGCAAAGTAAAAGTAACACCATCTACACGGCATTGTCAAGATGCTGCGAAATGAAAACCGAAAATTAAACTCATTTTTCCCTTGAAATCGCAATCTCTTTATGGTAAAATCTTTTTTGTTGCAGGAGTTTTACGCACATCAGCCGGCGTGGCGGAATGGCAGACGCGGCAGACTCAAAATCTGTTTATGGTGACATAGTACGGGTTCAAGTCCCGTCGCCGGCACGAAAACCCGAAGTTTTTATAACTTCGGGTTTTTTCTATCGGATCAAAAAGTAGGTTCGATGTAACTAACTTTTTTTATTTCTGGAGGATAAACAAATGATAACACCCATCATCCTGTTTCTCGTCGGACTGGTTCTGCTGATTAATGGCGGCGACTGGTTTGTGGACGGTGCAACAGGCATCGCTCACAAGTTCCATGTCCCGGATCTGTTAATCGGCGCAACTGTCGTTTCCATCGGCACTACCCTGCCGGAGGTCATGGTTTCCGCCACCTCTGCAGTCAACGGCCATGGTGAAATCGCCTACGGAAACGCCATCGGTTCCATCATCTGCAATACGGCGCTGATCGCGGCAATTTCCATCGCAGTCAAGCCGTCCCGCGTGGATAAAAAGACACTTACCATTCCGGTTATTTTCTTTTATGTATCCACCGCACTCTACCTGTTTTCCGCCTACGTTACCAAGCGCTTCGATCGCGTAACCGGTGTACTGCTTCTGCTGATTTTCGTCACATATATCGGCATTCAGGTCTATCAGGCGATGCACGGCAAGAACCCGGAGGCTGCAGCAGCGGATGCTGAGGTCGCTGAGGTTGCAGCGGCAGAGGCCAACACCGCTTCTAATTCGACCGGAAAGGATCTTCTTTTACTGGTCATCGGTGCTGCTTTTATCGCAATCGGCGCAAACCTGTTAGTTGATAATGGCATCATCATCGCTGGACTGTTGGGCGTTCCCGAATCCGTTATCGCCCTCACCTTTGTTGCTCTAGGCACCTCCCTGCCGGAGCTTGTTACCGCAATTACTTCTCTGCGCAAAGGACACGGTCTGTTATCCCTCGGCAACATCATCGGCGCAAACCTGTTTAACCTCGTTTTGGTAAGTGGTGTTTCGATCCTGTTATCTCCCTTCGATCTGCCTAACAGCAAGCAAATCGGCGCTTATAACGCATCCCTCGTTGTAGATATTCCTGTCATGCTCGGCGTTATGCTGATCCTAACGATTCCTCCGCTCATCAAAGGCAGGATGACACGCCTGCAGGGTATTATTCTGCTCGCTATTTACGCGGCATTCTGCATATTCCAGTTCGCACTGTAAAACAGGCTGCGCCGCTGGCGATCCCATTTTAGCAACAGATGAGATTGTCACCCTGCAGACACTATTTTTCTCTGACATTTCATAAAAACGCCCGAACCGGTTCGGATCCTTTCATCCGTCCAGTTCGGGCATTTTTTCATTCTATTGCATGTTTCCTCAACTGTGCGTCCTTTCCCAGTCCGCATCAGGCTTTATTTTTCAAATTTCAGATTTTTATAAAAATCAAAGCAGTCAAACGTTGCGAAGTAATCCTTCGGTGTCTCTGCACGGCGGATCAGCTTTGCAGTGCCATCCTCCTGCAGTAAAATCTCCGCGCTGCGCAGACGTCCGTTGTAGTTATAGCCCATCGAAAAGCCGTGTGCGCCCGCATCATGAATGAACAGATAATCTCCCATATCAATCTTGGGAAGGTTTCTGTCGATTGCAAATTTGTCATTATTTTCGCAAAGGGAACCGGCCACATCGTATATATGGTCGCAGGGCGCATTTTCCTTGCCCAGCACCGTGATATGATGATAAGCACCGTACATCGCGGGACGCATCAGGTTCGCCGCGCACGCATCCACGCCGATATATTCTTTGTAAATATGCTTCTCATGCACCGCCTTCGTTACCAGCGCACCGTAAGGTCCCATCATGAAACGTCCCATCTCGGTATAAATTGCGATATCTCCCATGCCTGCCGGAACCAGAACCTCTTCGTAAACCTTCCTGACGCCCTCGCCGATCGCCAGAATATCGTTCGGCTCCTGATCGGGACAATACGGAATGCCGACACCGCCAGACAGATTGATAAACGCAATATCCGCTCCGGTTTCTTTTTCCAGCTTCACAGCAAGCTCAAACAGCTGCTTTGCCAGCTGTGGATAATATTCGTTCGTCACCGTGTTGCTCGCCAGAAATGCGTGAATACCAAAGCGTTTTACTCCCTTGCTCTTTAAAATCCGATACGCTTCAAAAATCTGTTCCGTCGTCATACCGTATTTGGAATCCCCCGGATTGTCCATGATGCCGTTGCTCAACGTGAACACGCCGCCCGGATTATATCTGCAGCTCATCGTCTCCGGAAGCTTGCCCAGAATCTGCTCTACAAAATCGATATGCGTGATGTCATCCAGGTTGATAATCGCGCCCAGCTTCGCTGCCAGGGCATATTCCTCTTCAGGCGTATCGTTGGAGGAAAACATAATCTCCTCGCCCTTGGCACCGATCGCATCACAGAGCATCAGTTCCGTTTCGGAAGAACAGTCACAGCCACAGCCGTATTCCCGTAAAATGTCAACCAAAAACGGATTCGGGGTCGCTTTGATCGCAAAATATTCCCGAAATCCAGGGTTCCAGGAAAATGCCTCTTTTACTCTTTTCGCATTTTCGCGGATTCCTTTTTCATCGTAGAGATGAAACGGAGTCGGATACGTCTTTGCGATTTCTTCAATCTGTTCTTTGGTTACAAATGGTTTTTTATTCATCGTTGCTCCTTTATCTGCCTCTCTTATCGGTTCTCAATCTGCCAGTCGATCGGTTCCACTCCATGTGCTTTTAAAAATTCATTGGTCTGGCTGAAATGCCTGCAGCCGAAAAATCCGCGATATGCAGACAAGGGACTCGGATGCGGTGCCTTCAAAATCAAATGCTGCGGATTCGTCAACATCGAAGCCTTCTGCTGCGCCGGACGTCCCCAGAGCAAAAAAACGATCGGACGGTCCTGCGCATTAACCGCTTCGATGACTGCATCCGTAAACTGCTCCCAGCCTTTTCCCTGATGGGAATTTGCCTGATGCGCCCGCACAGTCAACACGGTGTTCAACATCAGCACGCCCTGCTTCGCCCATTTTTCCAGATAACCGTTGTTTGGAATATAGCATCCCAGATCATCATGCAGCTCCTGATAAATATTGACAAGCGACGGCGGCACCTCCTCTCCCGGCTGCACAGAAAAGCAAAGCCCATGCGCCTGATGCTCGTTATGATAAGGGTCCTGTCCCAAAATCACGACCTTCACCTTGCGAAGCGGCGTAAAATGAAATGCGTTGAAAATATCATCCGCCGGAGGATATACCACATGCGTCGCATATTCTTCTTTCACAAAAGAAAATAACTTCGCATAATACGGTTTTCGAAACTCATCCTTTAACGCCGGCAACCAGTCGTTGCTGATCATTGCCATCTTACCGCAACTCCTTCCTTCTGCAGGTATGCCTTGACCTGTCCAATTTCCAGCTCTTTATAGTGAAATAAGGAAGCCGCCAGCGCCGCATCTGCCATGCCGTCTGTCAGTGCCTCCTTGAAATGCTCCATCTTGCCTGCACCACCGGAAGCGATGACCGGAATCGACACGTTCTGTGCGATCGCCCGGGTCAGCGGAATATCATAGCCTGCCTTCGTTCCATCGCAGTCCATGCTCGTCAGCAAAATCTCCCCGGCTCCCAGCTCCTGCGCCTTTCTCGCCCATTCTACCGCGTCCAGACCGGTATCGATCCGTCCGCCGTTTTTATAAACCGTCCAGCCCTCTGCACCGTCTGTTCTGCGCCTTGCATCAATCGCAACGACAACGCACTGGCTTCCGAACTTTTCCGCCGCATCCGCGATCAGCTGCGGATTGGAAATCGCTGCTGAGTTGACAGAAATTTTATCCGCTCCTTCCCGCAGCAATGCCTTAAAATCCTCAACCGTGCGGATTCCGCCGCCGACCGTAAACGGGATAAACACCTGCTCAGCAACCCGTCTTACCATGTCCACGACCGTCGCCCGCGCATCCGAGGACGCTGTAATATCCAGGAAAACCAATTCGTCCGCACCCGCCTTATCATACGCCGCTGCGATCTCCACCGGATCTCCTGCATCCCTCAAATTGACAAAATTAACGCCCTTTACTACCCTGCCATTATGGACGTCCAGACAGGGAATGATCCGTTTTGTAAACATCCTCAGTTGCCCTCCCTGCCTAATCTCACAAAGCTCTCCAAAATTTTCAGCCCAGCCTCCGAACTCTTTTCCGGGTGGAACTGACAGGCGAACAGATTTCCTTTTTCCACAGAAGCATCGATGGAAACGCCATACTCAGTTCTCGCGGTGACAATATCCTCCTCCGCCTTCAGATAATAGGAATGCACGAAATACACATACGGCTCCCTGGAAAATCCTTCAAACAGCCGTCCTTTTTGCGGAAAGGAGAGGGAATTCCAGCCGATATGCGGAATTTTAAGCGGTCTTTTGTCTTCTGCAACGCCGTCTGGAATCCGCAGGATTTTTCCCTTTAACAGACCGAGCCCCTCCACGCCAGGGCTTTCCTCGCTCGATTCAAATAACAGCTGCAAACCAAGGCAAATTCCAAGAAACGGAGTATTCTTGTCGACAATCTCAGAAATCACATCAATCAGACCATATTCTTTTAATTTCCCCATCGCATCCCCGAATGCCCCAACACCCGGAAGGATGACTTTTTCTGCTGCAAGCAGCTGTTTCGGGTCGCGCGTCAGTATCGTATCCTCGTGCAAATATGCCAGCGCCTTCTGGACACTTTTTACATTTCCTGCGTCATAGTCGATAATTGCAATCATTTGGTTCCTCATTATTTATTAGAAATACTATTTTTCTTCCAGCAACAGCGTAACCGGATGCATCGGTACACTATATCCGCGCTCCTTAATCTCTTCCGTCATCTGATACAAATGGGAATGAACCCGGTACAGACAGGATTTTTGATTAAAATATGCAACCTTTTCAAACGGAAAACGGATCAGCTGCGGCAGCTCCATCCCAACGCCCAGCTCCAGAATCACCAAATTTCTGTTTAATGTCCCCTGCAGCCATTTGGTGTAAGTTTCCCAGCTGTCTGTCGGATACACTCCACTATCCGTTTCTTCCTCTCCCTCTTTGGCTGGCGTCAGAATTCGATTTTCTTTCAGTCCTGCCTGTTCCAACAAACCGTCCTCGCATAGAGAAATCACAAAATAATTTTTATCCTTCAAAAGATCTGCCAGAACTTCATATGCCTTCTGAACCTGTTCTTTTTCACAGCCGCCCACTTTCTTTTGGCTTTTATGAAATGCGAGCAGCGCTGCCGCAGCGGGATCTGTCTGCGCGGTCTTGGCAAGCTCTGTAAAAAAAGGATCTTCCTGCGCTTCCTCTTTTACTGCAAACTCCGTTCCAATCCCGACAAGCACCATCTGCGCCTGTTCAATGGACTGTCTAATTTGTTCCAACATATCGTATCAACCTTTCTTAACTTCCTTTCGCCTGCAAATGCAGCCTGCAGACCGGAATCCAGAAACATTATATCAGACTTTAGTGTAGTAAACAACTACATTTCTCATGGGATATATTCGTCTGCGTCGGGTCGCGAAAGCGACATCCTTCCATTCCGACGCAGTGCGATCCTTACGGAGCGTTTTTGCATTCGCCGTCCGTTCACAC
>NZ_JBKVPW010000018.1:0-59170 GCF_046968865.1 Gallintestinimicrobium sp.
AGGCTTATGCCATAGCCGCCGAGCAGCCGCAGCGGGATAATCCCTTAAAGCACGTTGAGGACATTGTAGAGCAGAACGACAACAACTTTGACGGGATTATCAATAATACGCCGCAAACGCCCACCGTCGCGGATTTGGAGCAGCGGGCAAAGGCGGGCGAAGCGATTTCCGTTACCGACCTTGCGAAAGCGGTAAAAGCCGAGAAACGGGAGCAGCCGCAAAAGAAACCGTCCATTTTGAAGAAGCTGGACGAGTACAAGAAACAGGCGGCGCAGCAGCCGAAAGACAAGCAGAAAGAGCAGAAAAAAGATTTGGAGGTTTGATAGTATGAATATCCGCTTTACCATTGAGGAAGAAAACATAATTGCGATTTACGCCGAGGACAGCCGGGAAAGGACGATTGATAATATCAACTCTGCCATGCCCTACATGGACGAGGATATGAGCCAACTTGCCGCCGCAGCAGTAAACAAGCTGCAAGCCATGACGGACAGCGCATTTTCCGAAACTGTCTTTACTCTCACCGACGATGAATAAGCCTTAACGAAACAGGGGCGCGGTTGCCGATTGCCGGCACCGCGCCCCGTTCTTTTTTGCTTTTTCGTGGAACATTAGAGAGGTATTTTTTGAGGTTTGAGTATAAAGTATCGTCCATGCCGCTTTCGCGCTCTGGAAGCCGCAGAAACACAGGCATTTTCAGCCCTTAACGTTCCACTTGCTACCCTTGTTTTATGCCTTATCTCTTGCCTTGATATGGAGAAGCAGCATGACGATAAAAGCAAGCCCGCAGACCACATAAAACCAAAGTTGATCTGCATTGGAGATAATAAACGCCAGCAGCCCGAAAATGACCGCCCAGGCAGCGGACAGCAGCACCCCGATTACCCAAAATCCAAAACGTGTTTTTTGGAGAAACAGCAGCAGCGCGAATACAGCCGCGCCGATCAGCACGCACAAAGCGGGGTGCAGCGTGAGAAAGTGATTGCAGCACACGCCGGATATAATACCGAGGGCGATACTGTCAAAAACAATGATATGCCCGATAAAAAGCCCCACTACCATAAGGATAAAGCTAACTACAAGACCGATTATTAAATAGGCTCCCGCCGCCGCTAAATAGCCCATATATACACTTCCTTTGTTCTTTGAATACAGTTTGATTGTAACAGGTTTTTGTGAAAAAATCTATTAGCCCCGTTCCTGTTCTTTTGCCTTGCTTTGGGACGGATATAGAATACTGTCAACGTTCTTTTTGATAATGCCGTATTCCTGCATTTGCTTCTTGGCTTGCCGATAATCCTCATACAATTTGCTTTTCCTGTCGTTTAAGCTGCTATACTCCTTGCGCAGCGCGGCGAGATCGGGCAGCTTCTTTATCTGCATTTCCTTTAATGCCCTTGCCGCAGCTTCAAACAGGATAATTTCGCTTTCATGCCCCCGCAGATACTTTTCCTTGTCCGGCGATTTTCGGTATTCATCGTAAATCGGTTTTAACTGTCGGTATGTGGTGGTGTGCTTGATAAGCAGCGACAAATCAGACATACGCTGTTCCACTTCCTTAACCGCCTTTGCCGCCGCGTCATGGGCGGTCATAATATCGGCTATCTTGCTTTCAAGTTCGCTATAATACTCAATCTTGTTTTCGGTTAGGAAGTTCATGCTTTTAGCAGCCTGTTTCAGATTATGGATTTTTGCCCACCGTTCATAGCCCGCCGACTGTTGGGCTTTGATACTGTTTTCAAGATCGACGACAAGCCGGATTTTCTTATCTTCCCGCAGCGTTTTTGTTTTGGCAACATACACGCCCTTGATACGCTCCTTTATCGCTTCTTCCGTATAGGCCGCGCCGAGCGTCTTTGTGCGGGTAAACCGTTCCTGTCCGGCAGCGCGAAAGGAAATGTATTTGCCCTGTTTGATTTCATACCCCATTTCCTGCAAGCGGCGCAGCAGTTCGTCAAAATCTTTCACTTGGGGAATGAGAGTATCTATCGCCGTTTTCAGCTTTGCTTTGTAGCTTGTCCCTTGCTTTTCGGCGGTGTATTCTGCATAGCTTTTTCCCTTGTCCTGTCCCGGTACGACGACGGATAGCCCATGCTCTTTACATATCCTGTCGCTGGTGCGCCGGATAAAGTGATAGCTTTGCTTGTTGGAATGGTACTTTTTGTAGTCAACGAAGCTAACCGCGTTGAAAATCAAGTGATTATGCAGATGGTCTTTATCGACGTGAGTTGTCAAAACAAACTCATACTTGCCGCCTAATACCGCCCCGGCAAGTTCCATGCCGATTTTGTGCGCTTCTTCCGGTGTGGTTTCTCCCACCGCAAAGGATTGTATCAAGTGCCGCCCTAAATGTGTGCCGCGATCTCCGGCAGCTTCCCGCGTCCATGCAAACTCAATATCGGCGGTTTCCAGCCCGCAGCCGAAAGAGGACGCAAGCAGCTTCCCGTCTGTCTTTTCGGGATTTAAGATATAGTCTATCGCAGCCTTTAAGGTTGATTTAATAGGGTGCGTCTTTGTAACCGCCATATCTCGTCCACCGCCTTTTTAATGTCCTCTATATCCTGCCTGTAAACCGTCCCCGTCGCATTGGCGCGTTTTGCAATTTGGTTGATGTTCCGGCTCACCGCTTGCAGTTCCCGGATATATGCTTTTGTGTCGCTTCGGTCAACGACAAGAATATACCCGTCTATCGCCATTTTACGGAAGTATGCCCCATACTGCTTTATGGGAAGCTGCTTCATCTTCTCGTCGATCAGCCGCTTTTCTTCTTCCGTAACGTAAAACTTCATCTGTATATTTCTCTTTCGGTTTTCCATTTCCGCACCGCCTTTCGGTATAAGGGTTTGGGATTATCCCAACAAGCACTTTTCGCAAACGGGTACTCGTTTGCTGTGCTTGCTATCTACTCCTTATCCCGTTTCAAAGGCAGCGTTTGTTGCACTCTCTTTCTAATTTGGCGCAAAAAAAGATTGCAGCCCCTATGCGCTGCAATCTCCTGCTTCCCATATTGTGAGGTTAGTCCTCTGCTTGTTCGACTTCTGTTATCTCCCTTGCCGTTGCGGTTACAATCCGTATGCCTTTATCGCTCATACCGTCCAGCAGCGCGTCAAGCTGCCGCCGCCCGGTGGATTTCGCCGCGTTGCTGTTCGGAAAGAAAAATTGATCTACCGAAATATGATACCGCGTTACAAGGTCATAGAACACTTGCAAACTCGGCTGTTGTCCCTTGTTCTCGATATTCGCAAGGTATCGCGGGGAGATATATAACTCGTCGCTTACCTTTTTCCGGCTTTCGCCGTATTCTTTTCTCGCGGCTTTTATGGCTGCCCCGAAAGCCTTAAAATCGTACAATGGTACAGGTCTTTTTGCCATTATTCATTCACCCTATTACATTTTACTGTTCACCTTTCTTTCTGGATATGTCTATATAGTTCCCATAGTTGACTTAAATAATTCCTATTATTCACGTTCAGTCTATTGCTATTGTTCGTTTGACCGTATATAATATATCATGGTAGGTTTTGAACAGAAAGGACGGGTACAAAATGGAATACGCTTCATGCGCGGAAGCAGCGGAAAAGTGGGGGATTTCCCAAAGACGAGTACAGAAACTTTGCGAGGAAAACCGCATACCCGGCGCGGTAAAGTTCAGCCGCATTTGGTTGATACCAAAAGACGCGGAAAAGCCTGTTGATGGGAGAAGAATAGACAGTAAGATAATTGATAAATAGTTGAAAAATGAGCACTACACTTAATTGTTAGGAGGTGTGTAAAGTGGGAGCAAAAATCTTAATCGCTGACGATGAAAGCGACATTGTTTCTATGCTCGGCAGCTTTTTTGAGAGCAAGGGCTTTCGTGTCCTGCCCGCTTTCAATGGTGCAGAAGCACTAAAGCAAGTGGAAAAACAACCGGATATTATTTTGCTTGACATCAATATGCCCGGAACAGACGGGTTAGAAGTTTGCAAGCGTATCCGCGATCACATATCCTGCCCGATCCTTTTTCTGACTGCTCGAATCGAAGATACAGATAAGGTAAAAGGCTTTACTGTTGGCGGCGATGATTACATTGTGAAGCCCTTTTCACTTATGGAACTTGAAGCGCGGGTGCGCGCTCATCTGCGCCGGGAAGCACGACACAATTTTGAAGCACAAGTCAAGTTTTCCGGTGATTTGACGATTGACTATTCAGAACGTTGCTTGTTCTTTGGCGATAAGCGTGTCGGTCTTGCAAAAAAGGAATTTGATATTGTGGAACTGCTTTCTCAAAATCCAGGACAGATCTTTGATAAAGAACGGATTTATGAGCGTATTTGGGGTTATGACAGCGAGGGCGACAGCAGCGTTGTGGCAGAGCATATCCGCAGGATACGGACTAAAATTGCTGCATATACCGACCATATATATGTTGAAACGGTTTGGGGGTGTGGATACAAATGGGTCAAGTAAATTGCCTCAAGCACTATTTATCTCTCCGAAAAAGCCTTGTTCTCTATGTAATTGCCTTTGTTGTGCTCGCAGTCTTTCTATCCGTAACGACTTTTTCGATCTGTGGCAGCATTGCCGAAGGTATCAGAGCATCTTATCCCCCGTTCGGCGAAAAATATTATTTGACGAATGAGCAGGGGGAACAGTTGGGTGACGGCGCTTACATCGGGACAGTGCCCGTCCCGATGTCTAAAGAGGACGAGCGTACCATTGCGCTACTGGAGAAACTTCCCATTGTTGCAACTCCTATCTATTCTGCATTCTGTATTATCGCTGCTGCGCTGCTGTTTTACAGAAACAGGCTGAAAAAGCCGCTTGCGGAACTGCGGACTGCTTCTGAAAAAATAGCGAACAATGACTTGGACTTTTCAATCGGCTATGATAACAACGATGAATTGGGACAGCTTTGCGCGTCCTTTGAAATCATGCGGACAACCCTTGCGGACAATTTCTCTAAAATGTGGCGGCAAGTTGAAGAACGAAAAGCACTCAACGCCGCTTTTGCTCACGATTTGCGTACCCCTCTAACAGTACTAAAAGGCTATAACGAAATGCTGCAAGCCAGCGACAATTCCCAAACGAGGGAAACCGCCGCCACAATGGGAAAGCATATTTCCCGTATGGAAAACTATGTAAGCAGTATGAGCAACATTAGGCGTATGGAAGATACGCAGCCGGAGTACAAGTTGATTGACTTACAACCGTTGGTATCTTCTTTGTATGACAGTGCAAAAATCATTTGTACGAAAAACGGAAAAGAGTTGATTTTACAAAATGACATATCTGTTTTGCAGCTATCTCTTGACAGTGCATTTATCTCACAGGTATGCAACAACTTGATTTCTAACGCTGTGCGGTATGCCCGGACTTTAGTAACAATATCTTTCACCTTGCATGACAACGGTTTGCTGCTTTCCGTATCGGACGATGGGAATGGTTTTGATAAAGACAGCCTACAAAAAGCTGCAAATCCGTACTTCACAGGGGAAAGCAACCATTCCGAGCATTTCGGACTTGGGTTATATATTTGCAAGCTGCTTTGTGAACACCATAACGGCTATTTGCAAATTCGGAATACCGTCAACGGAGCGAATGTATCTGCCTATTTCAAATCTCCCACTTTGTAGATAAAAAGTAGATATTTCGTAAGCGTCAAATAAAACAGTGTATAGAAAAATAACCGTCAGCCTTTTATACTAAAAGGTCAACGGTTATCGACAGAATTCTTTTACCAGAGGATTCCAAGGTAGATAATCATCCAGATATTCAGGATGTTCAAGAAATGCACTCCCCGGCATGTCGGACAGGATATATTTTATATATTTCATCGGGGCAAGCCCGTTCGCTTTTGCTGTCTCTACCAGTGTATAGATTCCTGCACTGGCTTCCGCCCCTTTCGGGCTGCCAGAAAACAGCCAGTTCTTTCTGCCGATTACAAAGGGGCGGATACAGTTTTCTGCAAGAGAATTGCTGATGGAACAGTTTCCGTCCTCCAGATAATGAAAAAATCCTTCACGGTTATTTAAGGCGTAATGAAAAGCTTTTGAAAGTTTGGATTTCGGCAGCTCTCCGATGGCACTTTTTTCTGCCCACGACCAAAAAGCCTCGAGAAGCGGTTTCTCGCGGATAAGACGTTCTTTTTTCTTCTGGTCAGGAAAAAGCGCCTCCAACTCTGACTCTATGCCAAAGACTTGATTCAGACGGAGGATTGCTTCCGCAGGTTTTGATGCTTCCGGAGTATGGATGTCTTTGGGGAGCGCATCCACAAAAGCCCGGCGCAGGTGCGTGTAGCAAAGGCATCTTTTTACTCCTGAAACTGCATTGTATCCGGAATAAGCGTCTGTATGGATATAACCTTCATATCCCTTCAGAAACACTTCCGGATATTTCCCGCCTCGTCCAGGCCGGTACTCGAAGTAGCGGATGGGGGTCACGGCATCCTTGATGCTGCAGTAAACCCACATATAAGAATCTGACGTATTTTTCCGTCCTGGTTCTTTCAGCACTTGTACATGTGTTTCATCGATATGAAGATATCTCTGTTTCAGAAGTTCCTGCTTAAGACGGTGAACGATGTGTATAAGCCAGTCCCGGTAGACAACCAGAAGCCAGTTTGACAGGGTCGCTCTGCTTAAACATAATCCCAAGGCCTCCCATTCTTTTTCCTGCCTGTACAATGGAATGCCTAATTCAAACTTCTGGTGGATGAGCCAAGCGATTGTAGATGCAGATGCCAGAGAATGCAGAACGGGAGGATATGGTACCGGAGCCTTCTCCATATAAGGAGTTCCATTTTTCCGGCATGACCTGCATTCATACGTTTCCCGGTAATGGTCGATTACCTTGAGCTTTGCAGGGATAAACTGAACTTCCGTGCGGACGAATTCTTCCCCGACTTTCACCATCGTACTTCCGCAGTTATCGCAGACCTGTTCCCTTTCATCCAGGGTATGAAGTACTTTTCTGTGAGGGAGATTTTTCACCAGTTCTTCCCGCTGGCCGGCGTATTTCCTTTTGCGGAGATGTTTCTCCACCTCGACAAGATCCGGTTCATGTGCGTCAGAATCCGCACAGGCTTCGATCTCATTAAAAAGAGACATCTGACCCTCGATTTCGAGAGTAGATGCCTTCTCGGATTTTGTTCCATAAAGTTTACGGGTCAGGAAATCAACCTGCTCTTTCAGGAGCCGGATCTGCTGTTTCAGTTCTTTGATATGATCTTTGTACTCCTGTTCCGTAGCTGACATAACCAGAAAACCCTTTCGTTTCGATAGTGTTATTATATCATGAAACCGTCAGATTTCCCAGTATTTCCAGGGATTTTCAGCGTTTCCAGACTTATGCGGAAGCCATTTTTGAACCGCCTTGGGTTGCTCCGGGTTCAAACCTTCCAGAAGCCAGCGGAGCTGCTGGTCAGAGATCTGTTTTGCTTCTTCGCCGGTCCGCGGCCATTGGAGACGTCCGTTTTCGTACCGTTTGTATAAAAGGCAGAAACCGTCTCCCTCGTAATGGACCGCTTTGATCCGGTCAGCCCGCTTTCCACAGAACAGGAATAAGGAATTGCTGTAGGGATCCAGTTTGAAGTTGTACTGGATGATATCAAGTAAGCCATTGAGCTGCTTTCGCATATCGGTGTAGCCGCATCGGATATAAATTTTCTCCACATGGGAAAGATCTCCTAACATGACTGCACGGCTTTCAAAATGTTTTCCAGCATCTGGGCAGATGTGCATTCATAAAGTTCCACTGTTATGGATCCGATATGAAGTATGGCTGCAGGAGTGGAACGGGAAATGCTTCTGTCCGGAAGTGAAAGCTCCGCAAACTCAGCCGAGGATTCCGTTAAAACAGCTGACTGTTGGTCTGTACACATGTGGATGCCGTTTTTCTTGCGGGGCAGTTCTTCCAGGGCGAGCTTTCGAATTTTGGAAAGCCAGTAATAATAACTTTTTAAAGGGATATCATGCTGTTCACACCAGAGCTGATTTGTCAGTCCAGAAGCCCTGCATTGCCGTATCACATCCAGCCAGTATTGAAGTTTCACCTGTTTGTCTGGGGTCAAAGAAGAAAGATCCATAAGCCTGCTCCTTGGATTAGATTTAGAGTTTTTAGAGTCAACTTCCAAAACTCTAATCAATAGTTTACAGGCAATATCCAGAGATTTCGATACACCTTCTTATTTGACGCTTACGATATTTCCCCTTTATACTCTCCATGAAAACATATGGAGAGTATTTTTATTGCTCCCTATGGAGAAAGGAGCGTTTTTTATGGAATTAAAGACAATTGGTCTGACAAAAAAGTTCGGCTCTAAAACGGCTGTGAACGCCTTGAACATCACCTTGACAAATGGCGTTTACGGTTTGCTGGGCGCAAATGGCGCAGGAAAAACAACGCTTATGCGGCTACTCTGCAATATTCAAACGCCTACTTCCGGCAAAATCCTGCTGAATGGCAGGAACATTGTTGAACTGGGTGAGAAATATCGAAACCTCTTAGGCTACTTGCCGCAGCACTTCGGGTATTACCCCGACTTTTCGGCGTATGACTTTTTGATCTACGTTTCGGCTCTGAAAGGATTGGACGAAAAGGCGGCGCGTAAGAAGTCAAAAGAGTTGCTGGAAGCAGTAGACTTATCGAGGGAAAGTAAGCACAAAATCAAAACTTTTTCGGGAGGCATGAAACAGCGTTTAGGAATTGCACAAGCCATGCTCAATGACCCCCGCATTTTGATTTTAGACGAGCCAACGGCAGGGCTTGACCCGAAAGAGCGCGTCCGTTTCCGCAATTTGATCAGCGCCTTTTCCAAAGACCGCATTGTAATTCTGTCTACGCATATTGTTTCCGATGTGGAGTTTATTGCAGAGGAAATCATTATGATGAAATCCGGTCAGATCATTCATTTTGGAAATCCGCAGGAGATTACTTCTGAAATCGACGGTCAAGTATGGGAATGTACGGTTCCGACTGCCTATGCGGAAAAATACGCGGCTGCCTACAATACAAGCAATCTGCGTAACATCAGCGGAAATCAGACAATCTTACGGATTATTGGAGATCGTCCGCCTATGGAAAATGTGGTAAGGGTGCAGCCTACTTTGGAAGATTTGTACCTGTTCTATTTCAAAGGGGGTTGTGAAGAATGAAAAAACTAATTCTTTTTGAACTGCGAAAAGTATTTTCAAAGCGTTTATCTTTGATTGTTCTGGTTGGAATACTTCTGTTTTCTGTCTTGATTTCTTTTTCTACCTATCAAAACAAATATGCTTTTGACGGTGTAAGTGCGGAAGGTTCAGGTAAAACGGCAGTAGAAATCGACAAGGAAATTGCCGCGAAATACGAGGGAATATTGACCGACGAAAAAGTACAGCAAATGATGAATGATTTTGCGCCGACCCATGATCTGCATGGTCTCAATGCGATGTACCTGTATCAAAACGCTACACAATCCGCCGCCTTTTCCCGATTTTCTGATAAAGAGGGAAATTGGAACGGATTAAGTGTTTCTGATGTGTTCGGTAATGAAGAAATCAAAATTGGCTATGTAGATGGTTGGCTTTCAACAAGTAAAAACATGGTGCGGGTTTTTATCGTGCTTGCTCTTGCGGTTATCATCATGCTTGCTCCGATTTTCTCCGGCGAGTATGAAGGCGTTGACAATATCATATTGACAAGCAAATACGGCAAAACCAAATGCGCTACTGCAAAGATAGCAGCAGGTATTCTTACCGCCATTCTCACTACCGCGCTGGTTGCGGCTTTTAACTTGCTTCTTGCTCTTATCTTTTACGGAACGGAAGGGCTGGATTGTAGTATTCTATTCGCTCCCAGCGACTATGCAGAGGGGTTCATTCCTTTCAATATCACTTGTGGAACGTTGCTAAAATATCAAATCCTTTTGGCGTTTACCTGTACTCTCAGCGTAACGGGAATTACGCTGCTTATATCTGCAATCAGTAAAAATCAGATTGTAGCTTTCGTTGCGTCTATGGCAATTTTTCTTTTTCCGGTTTTGCTGCCAATCACAGAAGCAAATCCGTTGTTCCGCTTGATTGGGCTTTTACCTTTGTATCATGTGCAAGCCGTTTCGCTCTTATCAGTGGAGCAAATGAATAACGGTATGCTGTATGCGGTGTGGGCAATCCCGACAGCATTGGTCTTTTTAGGAATTGGCGCAGTTATCTCTCGCCGTGTATTTGCAAAGCACCAAGTTTCATAAATCATTCGCACAGAGCCGCTAACAGCAGATTTGCGCGAAGTTAGAGAACAGCGGCCTTGAAATATCAAAATCAAAGCCGCCGTTTTCCTTTTTGAAAAATGGATTTACGGGGGGTGTATTAAAGTCGCCCTTTTTTAAGGACATGGCGGTATCTTGGAGGTATCGCCGTGTTCCTTTTCTTGCGACACAAATCGACAATTTTTAACTTATCAAAAAAAGCCTTTATCCGCCAGCGGGATATTTTGGCTATGAGTATGAACTGTCAGTACATCTAAATATTGCTCACAATTCCTTTGCGCTCGTCCGCGTCTTGCGGACGGGCGCATTTTGTTTTTTTCAACTTTTTTGTGAAATGCGCACTAAAGAGCCATCTCCCGAACGGGTACGGAGCGAAAGGGGCAGAGAGGACAAGCCTTTAACTCCCGTCCTCTACTCCACGCGGGAAGGAGGTGAACTCTATGGAGCTATCTTCTTCCGACAAGGAAAGAATACAACATCAGTACGACGCATTAGCAAAGAAAACTTTGGTTGGCGAAGCGAAAAGCCACCGCCGCACTCTTGCGAAACGCGCAGCACGCGAAGTACCTTTTTCGGATTTGAGCGAAAGCGAACTCGCGCAGCTTTTCACAACGGACGAATACGAAAGCGATTATTTCCGTTTTCAAGTGTCCGGCTTTGATGTACTCGTCAAAAATGAACTGCTTGCCGAAGCCCTTAACGCTTTGCCCGAAAGGAAACGCGACATTATCCTTTTGTCCTACTTCTTGGATATGAGCGACGCGGAAATTGGCGAACTGCTGAATGTTGTACGCACGACGGTTTTCCGGCACAGGAAATCCGCGCTTGCGAAAATCAAACAGTATTTGGAGGGAAAAGCAGATGATGAATACCGTTAGGAAATCTGAAAATCTGTTGCCGTTCCCTGTCATTTCCGCAGCGGCAAACGGCGACACAACCGCCATGTGCGCGATCTTGAAGCATTACGAGGGTTACATAGCGAAACTTTGTACCCGAACGCTGAAAGACGACGCGGGCAATACTTACTCCTATGTGGACGAAGAAATGCGTAACAGGCTGCAAGTGCGCCTTATTACCCGCACTCTTGCGTTTCATGTAGGCTAACTCTTTAAGCCCATGCGGGGAGCGTGTACCCCTTTCCACGCTTCCCGTTATGGGCTGTTTGTCGTTCCGTAAAAGCATATCGGAAACGGTATGCTTTTACAGGCTGACAAAGCCTTATTGTTCCTTGTCAAAGAAAGCCCGCAAGATAACGGCGGCGCAGAATAACAGGCAAACGAATACATACCGCTTATATCGAGCCGAACAGCGGGTACGCCAGGACAGCTTTTCACACAGGGAAAGCCGAGCGAGAAATACCGCGCTGCAAAACAGGTTTAGCAGCTTGTGGGCGACGACATATAGGCGGGACGAAACGCCTTTATAGCCATAGTCCGAGCGTTAAGAGCGTCGCAGGCATTGGGTAAAGCTGCCTTAAATGAGCAGGGGTGAAACTCCCGCGGTGCTGCCGCTGACAGCCGTTCGTTTCTGCCTTTCGTTTTTAATCTTTTTGTTATCCCACGAAAGGGGGATTTTACATTATGGAACAAATGAAGCAAACAACAAAATCCCCGGTTGTGCGCGAATACAAAATCGGGGATATTACCTATATTGTCAAAGCCGTTGTTAAAGACGGTGTAAAAGAGGACGCCGCGACAAAGGTACGCCGCTTAATCCAAAATGACTTAAACCGGGGAAAAAGCCCGGTATAATGCCGAAAATGTAATCCTATTGCAGACGGACGACGGGTTTTGTGGTATAATATACATAACCTGTTTGTCCGGCTGTCGGAATAGGAGGTAACATGAAACAGTCGGATAAATTAACCGCATACTATGTTCGTGCGGTGCATAAAACAGATATTTTGTACCTTGACAATCAAATGCAAAGACTTCTTTATCACGCAGCCCCCAACGGGTATGCAGCACTTACCGCGAAAGGCGGTGAGCGCAAATGACAAAGACATTTTCTTTTCAGCAGATTGCTGTCCCCAAAGTGTTAAGCGAAGAAGTCCGCGAAGCCATTTCAAATAATGTCTTGCAATTCTATGTGCGCGATCAGCAGCAGGAAGCACAGGACGAGGGCATAACGGCTTTATATGAACGCCTTTCACAAGAGGACAAATTAGAGGGCGAGAGCAACAGTATTGCCAACCAAAAGAAGATTTTGGAACGGTACTGCCGGGAGCATGGAATTACCGCTTATCGACATTATGACGAGGACGACGGGTATTCCGGTACAAACTTCAACCGTCCCGGATTTCAACGTATGCTTGCCGATATAAAAGCTGGAAAAATCAAGCGCGTTATCGTCAAAGATATGTCCCGTTTCGGGCGTGATTATCTGCAAGTCGGTTTCTACACCGATATGCTGTTCCCCGATTTTGGCGTGCATTTTATCGCGGTCAATGACGGAGTTGACAGTACGCGGGGCGAAAACGAGTTTACCGCAATCCGCAACGTGTTCAACGAAATGTATGCCCGCGACACTTCAAAGAAGATACGCGCTACTTGGCAATCAAAGGGAAAATCCGGCGAACACCTTACTACAATCCCGCCTTATGGCTATATGAAAGACCCCAACAACAAAAAGAAGTGGATTATTGACGAGGAAGCCGCAGCCGTTGTGCAGCAGATTTTCGCATTGTGCGTTTCCGGCATGGGACCGACACAAATTGCAAAATGGTTAGAGAAAAGCGAAATCCTCAATCCTACTTTCTATTGGTTGTCAAAGGGTATGAAAGTCGGCAACAAGCCGAAGCCGGGGGCAAACCCGTACAAGTGGACGAATGAAACGGTTTCCCGTATGCTTGAAAAGATAGAGTATTTAGGGCATACTGTAAACTTCAAAACCCGCAAGCAATCCTACAAGAGCAAAAAGAAGTTGTGGAACGACCCGTCCGAATGGGTGATCTTTGAGAACACGCAGCCGCCGATTGTAGAGGAAAGTGTATTTCTCATTGTGCAGAACATACGAAAATCCCGCCGCCGCCCCACCAAAATGGGCGATATGGGTATTTTCTCCGGGCTGCTTTATTGTGCAGAGTGCGGCGGTAAAATGTATCAATGCCGAGCAACGAACTTCACCGAAGAACAGAAATATTTTATCTGTTCAACCTATCGGAAAGGCAAAGACTTGTGTACGACCCATTCAATCAAAAATGTTGTTCTGTATGAAATCGTCTTGAAAAATCTACGGGAAGCAATCGACTATGTAACAGAGTATGAAGCCGAGTTTGTGCAGGAAGCAGCAGACAGCCGTTTGCGAGAGCGCGACGTTGAGTTTTCCCGCAAGCGCGAAACACTTTCCAAAGCCGAAAGCCGTATTGCCGAGTTGGATAATCTGTTTAAGCATTTATATGAGGACAATGTAACCGGGAAATTGTCTGACGAACGGTTTATCAAAATGTCCCATGATTACGAATTGGAACAGAGCAATCTAAAAGCTATGGCAGAAGTGCTACGGGAAGAAATCAAGCAGCAGGAAAAACAAAAGACCAACGTTAAAGCGTTTATCAGCGCGGTAAAGAAGTACACCGATATGCAGCAGCTTGACGCTGCTATGCTACGGGAGTTTATAGATCGTATCGAAGTTTCCCATACCGACAAAAAATCCAAGACAAGGGAAATCACGATTGTATATAACTTCATCGGTGCATTTGATTTTGAACGGGCGAAAGAAAAAGCCCAAAATACAACTCAAAAACAGCAAAGAACGGCATAGCCGTTTGGCTACACCGTTCCTTGCTAAAATGTTTTCTTAATTCACCGCCCCATTATGGTGGCAATTTTTTTTAGAGCAACTGTTATATGAAATTGTTATGCTGCAAAAATGTCTCTGAATGAAACGCAGGTTATAGCTTTACCGGCCCACCGCTGCATTGTCCTGTCCCATCCGTTTTAACTCCGGCAATACAGTGCAGAGCATTGTGATAAAGCAGAAGCTGCCGCCGATGACGTTGGACACCGGTTCGGCAAGGAAAACACCAGCTGTGCCCATGTGGAGTGTATAGGGCATCAGATAGGTTAACGGAACGACAATAAATACCTTTCGGAGCAGGGAGAAAAAAATCGCCTGCTTCTTTTTATTTAAGGATTTAAAGGTTGTCTGACCGATATACTGCAGATCCATGAAAATAAAAGCGGCAAAATATTGTTTCAGCGCAGGGATGGCATCGGCAACCAGCACAGAGTCGGAGCTGAAAATCCGGATCAGCATACCGGGGGCGAGGATGATCAGGCTCCACATGATGGCAGTATAGCCAAAGGCCATGAGTGCCATGACAATACCGGAGTTTTTGACTCGGGACGGACGGCGGGCACCGTAATTATAGCTCAGGATAGGAGAGGTTCCCTCCGTGAGCGCGTAAATCGGCGTTTCCACGAGCTGCCGCACGCTGGAAATGATGGTCATGACGGAAATATAGATATCCCCGCCGGTGACGGAAAGGACGTTGTTACAGCAGATCGTAACAAGGCTGTTGGTCAGCTGCATGACAAAGCCGGATGTACCGAGGCTGACGATATTCTTTGCATAGCCGCTACATTGGGAAAATTCTGTTTTCCGCAGAAAGCGAACCCTCAGCTCCGCCCTTTTCGTCAGGAAAAGCAGGACGAACGAGGCAGAAAGCAGCTGGGAGAGCACGGTTGCAACTGCAGCGCCCTGCACGCCGAGGCCGAAAACAAAAATAAAGAGAGGGTCAAGGAGCAGATTGGCAGCTGCGCCGATGGCGACGGAGCACATACCAACAAGGGAATATCCCTGTGCGTTGATAAAAGGATTCATGCCGACTGCGATCATGGAAGGCAGCGTGCCGATGAGATAGAGCATCATGTATGGATATGCATAGACTAAAGCATCTGCAGACGCGCCGAAGAGCACCAGAAGGGGGCGGGCAAAAACAAGACCAATCGTCATCAAAAAGGTGGCACTGACACATACCATTGTAAAAGATGTGTTCATAATGCGGTTTGCCTGTTCTGTTTCCTTTTTTCCACGGTAAATGGAAAAAAGCGGAGCACCGCCGCTTCCAAAGAGATTGGCGAATGCGCTGAGGATGACGATCAGCGGAAAGCACAGTCCCACTGCGCCGAGGGCGGCTGTGCCGCAGCCAGGGATACGGGCGATATAGATACGGTCTACGATGTTATAGAGCAGGTTCAAAATCTGGGCAACCAGCATGGGGAGGGCCGCTCCTAGAATGTTTCCGGTTACGGTTCCGTTTTCAAAATCAATTCGTTTCATAAGTCGGGAGCTTCCTTTTCTTTCGTATTCGTTTTCCAGTATAGCAAGCTCCGGAGGGAAAGTAAATTCCGAGTTATAGGTTCCCGACCGGAATCTCTTAACACCAGGAATAAAATTTGAAATTTCCGTCATCAGGAAAAGAAAAGGATAGCGGAAAGATCTGGATTGGTGTATGATGAGGAGCGAGTTACTGTTTTTAAATTTTATGACAGGAGAAAGAAGAAAAATGTACTTATTTTTGCTTGCGTTGATTTATATTGCATTTATCAGTCTGGGACTGCCGGATTCGCTGCTTGGCTCCGGCTGGCCGGTCATGCACGCAGAGCTTGGTGTGCCGGTGTCGTATATGGGGATCATTTCAATGATCATTTCCGGTGGGACGGTTGTATCGAGCCTGTTTTCGGACAAAATGACCCGAAAATTTGGAACCAGAATCGTAACGGTTGCCAGCGTATTTCTGACCGTTATTGCACTGTTTGGATTTTCCTTTTCTTCGCAGTTTTGGATGCTGGCCGTTTTTGCAGTGCCCTATGGATTGGGAGCAGGTGCGATCGACTCGGCGTTGAACAACTATGTGGCGCTTCATTATAAAGCGAAGCATATGAGCTGGCTGCACTGCTTCTGGGGTGTGGGCACAATTGTCAGTCCGTTTATCATGGGCTATGCGCTGACGAACCGGACGTGGAACAGCGGCTATCGCATTATTGGATTTTTGCAGCTGGCCATTGCCATTCTTTTACTTTTGACGCTGCCGGTCTGGAATATCAACAAATCTGCAACGGAAACTGCTGGAAAGAGTGTCGGACTGGTAGGTGCGCTGAAAATCAAGGGCGTTCCCTTCCTGTTGCTTGGATTTTTTGCGTATTGTGCACTGGAGGCAACAGCAATGCAGTGGGCGAGCACCTACTTTGTAGAGGTAAAAGGAATTTCTACAGAGCGTGCGGCAACCTTTGCAGCTCTGTTTTACATCGGTATTACTTCCGGAAGATTTGCAAGCGGTTTTATTACGGATAAGCTTGGTGACCAGAAAATGATCCGACTGGGAACCGGAATTTTAATTTGCGGTATCCTGGTGCTGTTTCTTCCGATTGCGTCCTATCAGGCGGCGTTTGCGGCATTCCTTGTGATCGGGTTTGGCTGCGCACCGATTTATCCCTGCATCATTCATTCTACCCCGTCCAATTTTGGAGCAGAGAACTCCGGTGCGATCATCGGCATTCAGATGGCGAGCGCATACATTGGAACGACGTTTATCCCGCCGATTTTCGGTATCCTTGGAAATTCCATCGGATTTTTCATCCTGCCGCTATATCTGCTGGTGTTCGTGGCGCTGATGATTACGATGGTTGAGGTGACCTTCCGGATCACAAAAAACAGAAATTCTCTGTAAAATCGTGGTTTTTCGCCAATTTTTGTAAAAAAAGGAGTCAGAAATTCTCGGAAAGAGGAATTTCTGGCTCTTTTTTTGCGATGACAGTTTCTTGCAGGATCCAGCAGAATCAGCCTATAATGATGCCTGTAAAGAGGAAGCAAACCGGTATTGCGAAAGGAAAAAAGATTGAAAAAAAATTTTTTCAATCGCGAGATTTGTGTCTGTGCGCACTTGATACAAACTCGACCTACGCAAAAAACGTGCGCAGAAATGAGGAAAACTATGGAACAGCTCAGCCTTACAGCAGGAAAAGAAAAAGAAAACGTGGTTCAGATTCTGACCGATTTGATGGAACATAATAGAGAATTTCAGATTATGATTACCGTTCCCGCCAGAGCGGCAGGCGAAGAAAACTCCCTGGAATATGTACAGGCAAAAGAAGTGCCCAAACGGGACCTGGAACGGGATGTCACGAACATGATCCATGACATCGGCGTACCGGCGCATATCCGTGGATATCAGTATCTGCGCGAAGCAATTCAGATGTCAGTCAAGGACATGGATATGCTCGGCTCGATCACAAAGACGTTGTATCCGGAAATTGCGAAAAAGTATGAAACGACACCGAGCAGAGTCGAGCGCGCCATTCGCCATGCGATCGAGGTTGCGTGGAACCGCGGCAGGATGGAGACGTTGGACGCGCTGTTTGGATATACGATTAATACGGGAAAGGGAAAACCGACCAACTCGGAGTTCATCGCGCTGATCGCGGATAAAATCCGGTTGGCGTACCGGGAGTAGATGTCCTCCAGTGTTGGCTGCGTCCCGCGCTGTGTACCGCACTGACGGAGTGCGCTGTCTACATGCAACCTGTACGTGTTACTCCTGCTTATCTATCCAGCGGTCAAATCGGGAAAGACTCTCCTTGCTGCCGGACAGGATCAAAATGTCGCCGGGGCAGAAGCGGTAGTTTGGATCGACGTGCTCGATCACCTGACCGTTATGCTCGATGGCGATGATGTTTAGACCAAACCGGGCTCGCAGATTCAATTCAACGACAGATTTCTGAACGAGGGCATCCGGGACGGACAGCTTGGTGATATTCAATTTTTCACTCAGCTGGATAAAATCCAGGACCCGGGAGTTGGAAAGCCTGGTTGCCAGGCGAATTGCCATATCACGTTCGGGATAAACGACCTGTGCGCCGAGGCGTTTTAAAATCTCGCCATGCTCCGGGCTGGTGGCTTTGGCAATGACAGTCGGAATACCGAGGCTGACGAGATTTAATGTCGTCAGGATAGAGGATTCCATATGCTCGCCGATGCAGACGACCGCAATATCGCAGTTCTGGATACCGGTTTCTGTCAGGGTTTTTTTGTCCAGGGTATTGACAACGAGTGCATTTTCGGTCAGTTCCCGCATCTCACGGACCCGCTCTTCTTCGCGATCCATGACAAGCAGCTCTGCGCCGGAGCGTTCAAGCTCTGTCGCCAGCGCTTCCCCGAAGCGCCCAAGTCCGATAATACCGTATGCAATGGCATTTTTTTTCTTTTTTCCAAACATAATATCCTCATTTCTGAGCGGTTCGCTCGCATATTTTTCCAATAAGTTATGCAAAGATCTGCGCGGTATTCCTGAATTGTGATCTTGCGCAGTGCTGGCAGAGTCTCTGCGTGCCGTGGACGGTCACTCACCCGATGGCAATTGTCCCTTCCGGGTAGCGGACGCGTTCCCCGATCGTAAAGTACCACAGGGATGCAACAGTCAGGGGTCCGAGTCTGCCGATGTACATCATAATAATAGAAAGAATCCGGCTCTGAGCGCTCAACTGTGGTGTGATGCCGGTGGAAAGACCGGAGGTGCTGAAGGCACTGATCATTTCAAACAGTACATCCCGCAGGGAAAGCTGCGGATCAAAGATCAGCATCAGATAGGAGGCTGTCATAACCAAAAAGACAGCGAGCATACTGATGACGGAGGCCTTGCGGAATGCGTCCTTTGGGATCGCGCTGTGGAAGGCTCTTTCGGAATGGTTTGTTGCTGCGGAATAGATGCCGGAGAGCAGGACAAAAAATGTGGTGGTCTTGATGCCGCCGCCGGTGGACGCGGGAGAGGCCCCGATAAACATCAGTCCGGAAACGACCAGCAGACCTGCAGTAGAGAAATCGCCGAGGTTATAAGTGGAAAAACCGGCTGTCCGGGCGGAGACGCTGTAGAAAAAAGCGCCGATCCAACTGATATTCTCTGTGAGTTTTAATAAAAGTGTTCCGAAAAGCAGCAGGGCAAATGTCGTGCTCAGCACAACCCGTGTGTGCATTGACAGGCGTTTCCAGGAAAAGTGTTTCTGGGGCAGCTCAAAAATGACCGGAAAGCCAATGCCGCCGGCGATTACCAGAGCACAGGTCACGAGATTTAGAAGCACATCCTTCTGATATGGAATCAGGCTTGTCCCGTTTCCGAGCACGTCGAAGCCGGAATTGTTAAAGGAAGCAACCGAATGAAACAGGCTTAAGCCTATGGCGCGAGGCAGCGGATAATCCCGGAAAAAGACAGGAAATGAAAGAAACGCGCCCAAAAGCTCAATGAGAAGAGTCGTATAAAAGATTGCTTTGACAAATCGGATCAGGCCTTTGCCGGAATCCAGGTTCATTGCATCACGGATAACACGGCGTTCTTTCAGATTGACCTTTTTGCCCATTGCGAGCATGATCCCGACACCGATGGAAGCGACACCCAGTCCTCCGATCTGGATCAGGCAGCAGAGGACAAACTGACCAAAGGGTGAAAAGGTACTGCCGGGGTCGATGACGTTTAAGCCGGTTACACAGACTGCGCTGGTGGCAGTGTAAAGCGCGTCAAGATAGGGCAGTGCGATACCGGGCTGCAGGCTGCAGGGCAGTATCAGTAAAAGGGAGCCAAGCAGGATGCAGAAAAGAAAACCGAGGGCAATGATACGCCCGGGGGAAAGCTTTTTCAAAAAGGTTGTCAAAGGCATAGGTTAAAAATCTCCGTTAAAATATAAAAATCAAAAAAGACACTGTGGAACCATGGATATCATTATAAGCTATTTCGAAAAAAAGTTACAGTAAGGAAATCGGATTTTTAAGATTTTCTTGACAACAGAGTCAATCATGCATATACTTAACAAGTAAACAATTAACTAGTTAACAAGAGGGAAATGCGATGGAACAAGAACAAAATGCGAAGCACTGCGGGAATCCGACACCGGAAGGCAGGCTGTCATTTCTGTTTCGACGCACGGATCGGCAGCTGCGCCGTTGTATTGAAAAAAAGGTGAATCATACGGGAGTCTATCAGAGTCAGCACCGGCTTTTGATGCACTTAAATCATCATCCGAACTGTTCCCAGATCGAAATTGCGCGTGAAATGGAAATTTCGCCGGCGGCGGTTGCAGTTTCCTTAAAAAAGCTGGAAAGCGGCGGATACATTATGCGGGAAACCACAGAGTCTGACAGCAGGACACACCGGGTGACGATCACCAAAAAAGGACGCAGTGTCATTGAACGGAGTGAGCAGATGTTCTGGGAAACGGAAAAAGCGATGTTTGAAGGATTTTCAGAAGAAGAAATGCAGAGTCTCCAGCAGTTTTTAGAACGAATTTATGAAAATCTGCTGCGGGATCAGCAAAAGGAGGAATAAGGATCAAATGAAACGTTACGGAAAATATATCAGGCCCTACTGGTATGCGTTTATACTGGGACCGCTTCTGATGCTGACGGAGGTAGCAGGAGAAGTACTGCTTCCGTCTTTTATGGCGGATATCATTAATGTCGGGGCAGCCAATCATGATGTAGGCTACATCCTTCAGAAGGGAATGATCATGATCCTGACGGCGTTCATCATGATGGCCGGCGGCGTTGGAGGAGCATGGTTTGCATCGGTTGCGGCGATTAACTTCGGCGCAGGGCTTCGAAAAGATGCGTTCAAAAAAATCCAGACCTTTTCGTTTTCGGAGATCGACCGGTTCTCCACGGGCTCTCTGGTTACGCGTCTGACCAACGATATCACACAGGTGCAGAACCTGATCATGATGGCGCTTCGAATGATGCTTCGCGCCCCCGGCATGCTGATCGGCGCGATTATTATGGCGTTTTTGATGGATCGGGAGCTGGCGGCGGTATTTCTGATCGTTCTGCCGGTTATGACAGTAGTGATCCTTTTGCTTTTACGCATTGCATATCCGAGATTTGAGTTTATGCAGAAAAAGCTGGATGCTCTAAACTCCAATATTCAGGAGGTACTGACGAATGTGCGGGTCATCAAGTCCTTCGTCCGTGAGGATTATGAAAGTGCCCGTTTTGAAAAGTCGAACGCAGAGCTAAAGGAATCCAGCTTAAATGCATTTAAGATCGCAGTTGCACAGATGCCGCTGATGATGCTGTTTATGAACCTGACAACGCTGGTTGTGGTATGGCTTGGAGGCAATCAGATCCTGGGCGGAAAGATGCAGGTCGGTGATCTGACGGCGTTTACAACCTATATTGTGCAGGTGCTGATGTCCCTGATGATGCTGGCAATGGTATTTTTGCAGAGTTCCCGGGCATTCGCGAGCGGACGCAGGATTAACGAAGTGATGGATACACAAGTGAGTCTGACAGACGATCATGCAGCCTATCCGGAAGCAGTTGTAAAAAACGGAAAGATCGAATTCCAGAATGTTTCCTTCCGATATTACAAAGACAGTGCAGAAAAAGTGCTGGATCAGATCAATCTGACGATCGAGCCGGGACAGATGATCGGTATCATCGGATCGACGGGCTGCGGCAAAACAACGCTGGTGTCCATGATTCCGCGTCTGTACGATGTGGATGAGGGAAAGGTTTTGGTGGATGGCATCGACGTTCGGGATTATTCCCTGAATCATCTGCGGGAGGGCGTTGGTATGGTGCTGCAGAAAAATGTACTCTTTTCCGGTACGATCGAAGAAAATCTGCAGTGGGGCGATGAAAATGCTGACAAAGACCAGATTCGGGAAGCTGCAGAAAGTGCACAGGCGGAAGGCTTTATTCAAAAACTGGCAGATGGATATGATACGGAGCTTGGTCAGGGCGGCGTAAACGTTTCCGGCGGTCAGAAGCAGAGACTGTGTATCGCGCGGGCACTTTTAAAACGTCCGAAAATATTGATTCTGGATGACTCCACGAGTGCGGTGGATACAGCGACAGAAGCAAGGATTCGGGAAGCTTTTTCCACGACGCTGAAGGAGACAACAAAGCTGATTATCGCACAGCGGATCGGCTCCGTGATGGAAGCGGATCAGATCATCGTGATGGACGGGGGAAAAATCGTCGGGCTTGGCAAACATGAAGCCCTTCTGGAAACCTGTAAAGCCTATCAGGAAATTTACGACTCCCAGATGAAAAAGGAGGTGATCGCATAATGGACGAGCAGAGAAAGAAAAGACTGATTGCCAAATACAGCAAGAGCAGCGCAAAGAGGCCTGAAGGATTCGGCGGTCCCGGAGGCCCGGGAGGTCCAAGACCTGGTCCTGGCGGTGGAAAAATGAAAGTCAAAAAGCCGCAGAATACCAAAAAAGCGATTGTGCGTCTGATGGGATATCTTTCTGAAGATAAGGGACGGCTGATTTTCGTCTTTTTCTGTGTCATTGCCGGGACGATTGCGAACCTTGCAGGCTCCTATATGCTGCGTCCGATCATCAACGGATTGACCGGGGAGGGCAGCAGTGCGCAGAAGCTTCTGCATTCGCTTCTGACCATGGCAGGAATTTATATCATCGGTGTCACAGCACAGTATCTGCAGCAGCGGATTATGATCGGCGTTTCCCAGGGTGCACTGGAAAAAATCCGAAACGATTTATTTGTGAAAATGCAGCATTTGCCGGTTCGGTTTTATGATACGAACAACCACGGCGACCTGATGAGCCGTTATACGAACGACCTGGATGCGGTCGGAGATATGTTGAACAACACCGTGCTGCAGATCATTTCCAGCGTGATCACTGTAGTCGGAACCCTCGGACTGATGCTCTACACGAACGTGTGGCTGACAATTGTGACGGTTGTGATGGTTCCGCTCATGATGAAAGTAGGCGGAGCAGTGGCAGGAAAGAGCCGGAAATTTTATCAGGCGCAGCAGGCAGCGATCGGTACTTTAAACGGTTATATCGAAGAAACGATGACGGGACAGAAGGTTGTAAAGGTGTTCTGCCATGAAAACGTTGCGGAGGAAGAGTTTGAATACTTAAACGACGATCTTCGCGGAAAACAGATTTTCGCTCAGTTTTTTGGAGGAATCATGGGACCGGTCATGGGCAACTTAAGCCAGGTCAGCTATTCCCTGACTGCGATGATCGGTGGTATATTATGCGTGCTGCAGGGCTTTGATATTGGCGGTCTGACTGTATTTGTCAACTATTCCAGACAGTTCTCCAGACCGATCAATGAGCTGTCCATGCAGATGAATACAATCTTTTCCGCTCTTGCGGGTGCAGAGCGTGTGTTCCAGGTGATGGATGAAGCGCCGGAAACTGCAGACGCAGCGGATGCGGTTGTTTTAAATCCCTGCAAAGGACATGTGGAGTTAAAGGATGTGACGTTTGGCTATGTGCCTGGTCATACGATTTTGAAGCATATTTCCCTGTATGCGAAACCGGGACAGAAGATCGCGTTTGTCGGCAGTACCGGCGCGGGCAAGACGACGATCACGAACCTGATCAACCGGTTTTACGAGATCGACAGCGGAGAAATCCTGATGGATGGCGTGGATATCCGCAAGGTTGGACGAGAAAACCTGCGCAGTAATATCGCAATGGTGCTGCAGGATACGCACCTGTTTACCGGAACGATCCGGGAAAATATCCGCTATGGCAGGCTGGATGCGACCGATGCAGAGGTCGAGCAGGCGGCAAAAATGGCCAGCGCACATTCCTTTATCATGCGTCTGGAAAACGGATATGATACGATGATCGAGGGAGATGGCGCAAACTTAAGCCAGGGACAGAGACAGCTGTTAAACATTGCCCGTGCGGCAATTTCCAAGGCGCCTGTCCTGATCCTGGATGAGGCAACATCCTCTGTCGATACGAGAACCGAGCGACATATTGAGCATGGTATGGATCGCCTGATGGCAGAACGGACAACCCTTGTCATCGCCCACAGGCTTTCCACTGTTCGAAACGCGAATGCGATCATGGTATTGGAAAACGGCGAAATCATCGAGCGCGGCGATCACGATCAACTGCTGGAACAAAAGGGAAGATATTACGAGCTTTATACCGGCAAGAAACAGCTGGCGTAAAAGATTTTAAAACAAAAAAGAACCAGGCTGCAGCCTGGTTCTTTTTTTGTCTGCGTCGCGGCAATGCAAACTCGCTGTGAGTGCGCAGAATAATCTGATTTTATTTCGCCTGGAAGCGGTTTAAAATCGTTTCCAGGTATTCGGTACGAATAACAGCAGCAGCGGGAACAGCTCCAGGCGTCCGGCAAGCATGTCGAAGATCAGGACAAGCTTGGAAAAGTCGGAAAACATGGAAAAGTTTCCGCTCGGACCCACCAGGGAAAGACCGGGACCGATGTTGTTGAGTGTCGCAGCAACTGCAGAAAAGTTGGTGATAAGATCGAAGTTATTCAGCGCGATCAGCAGCATGGAAAAGGCAAAAATAAAAATGTAGACGCCCATGTAAACATTTGTGGAGCGGACAACCTCGTGCTCGATCGCCTTGCCGTCAATCTGGATGCGGCGTACACTCCTGGGATGCAGCAGCTGGATCAGTTCTTTTTTTACCGTTTTCAGTAGGATCAGGATGCGGGAAACCTTAATGCCGCCGCCGGTACTTCCGGCACAGGCACCGACAAACATCAGCAGGACGAGGATGGTGCGGGAAAACTCCGGCCACAGGTCAAAGTTTGTTGTGGCATAGCCGGTTGTTGTAATGATGGAAGCAACCTGGAAAATCGTCTGCTGGAATGCCTGTGCAAAGCTGCTGAAATATCCGCGTACATTGAAGGTGATCGCAAGCGTTGCTGCAGCGATAATCAACAGATAGGCACGAACTTCTTCACTTTCCCATGCCTGTCTGAATTTACGGATCAGGATCAGGAAGTAGGCGTTAAAGTTGATGCCGAACAGGATCATAAAGATCGTGATAATGACCTGACAATAGGTGGAATAGCCTGCAATGCTGTCGTTTTTGATGCCGAAGCCGCCGGTGCCCGCCGTGCCGAGGGAGAGCGTGATGGAATCAAACAGCGGCATGCCGCCAAACAGCAGGAGGAAAATCTCAATAATTGTCAGGACAATGTAAATCATGTACAAAATTTTTGCAGTGGATTTTACCTTCGGAACCAGACGGGTAACGGAGGGACCCGGGCTTTCTGCCTTCATCAGGTTCATATGGCTGCCGCCTGTGAGGGGAATCAAAGTCAGCAAAAAGACCAGAACACCCATACCGCCGATCCAGTGCGTAAAGCTGCGCCAGAACAGCAGACAGTGAGGAAGCGCTTCCACGTCTGTCAGAATGCTTGCACCGGTTGTTGTAAAGCCGGAAACGGTTTCAAACAGCGCATCGACCGGATTGGGAATATAACCGGAAAGTACAAAGGGAAGTGCACCGACACAGCTTAATACGATCCAGCAAAGTGCAGTCGTGGCAAACCCCTCACGCAGGTAGAATACACGGTTTTTCGGCTTCCTTATAACCAAAGGAAGACCGATCAGCAGGCATAACAGGACAGCAGCAACGAGTGACCAGCCGCTGCTTTCCTGATAGATCAGGGCTACCAGACAGGAGGGAAGCATAAAGGCCGCCTCCAGATTTAAAATCCAGCCGATAATATAAAAAATAATAGAATAGTTCATCGGGCGTACCTATTTTCTCAGGATATCCAGGATATCGCCGAGACCTTTCTGAGTGGTAACGATGATGACAGTGTCACCGACCTGGATCGTATCCTGACCACGGGGAATCCAGGTTTTACCCTTTCGGTTGATGCTGCCGATCAGCAGGTTGGATTTTAATTTCAGCTCTGCCAGCGGAATATCCGTGACGGCAGAGGTATCATGGATGGCAAATTCCAGCGCCTCTGCGCGTCCGTCCAGAATTTGATACAGCGTCTCGACGTTACTGCCGATGGAATTGGACATCGCGCGGACATACTGTAAAATATAGTCTGCCGTCAGATGCTTAGGATAAATGACGCTGCCGATATCGAGGTTGTTGATAATCTCGGTAAAGGCGATTTTTGTCACCTTTGTGATGAGTTTTGCGTTGGAGTTTGCCTTGGCGAACAGAGAAAGCAGGATATTCTCCTCATCCAGACCGGTTAAGGTCAAAAAGGATTCCGCTTCGGAAAGACCTTCTTCCAACAGCAGCTGCTTGTCCGTTCCGTCTCCATAGATGATGGTGGAATCAGGTAAAAGCACGCTCAGCTGTTCGCAGCGGTCACGGTTGTTTTCCACGATGCGGACGTTGATATTCATCGCCTGCAGGAGGCTTGCTGTGTAATAGCCGAGCTTTCCGCCGCCGACGATCATCGCGTTTTTGACCTGACCGGTTTTAAAGCCGATGTGTTTGAAAAAGGTGGAGGCATTCTGCGGGGAAGCGATGATGGACAAGAGATCGTTGTCCCGCAGGATAAAATTACCATCCGGGATCGCGATCAAGTCGCCGCGCTCTACGGCGCAGATTAAAATGTCGCTGTTTGTATGGGAGCCGATCTGGCTGACCGGCATGTTATTTAAGTGAAACTCCGGTTTGATGCGGAATTTTAACAGCTCCACGCGTCCTTTTGCAAAGGTGTCGATCTTGATCGCGGAGGGAAAACGCAGCAGACGGGAAATTTCCGTTGCGGCGGTCAGCTCTGGATTGATAATCATGGAGATGCCGAGCTTTTCCTTGATGAATCCGATTTCCTTATTATAAATCGGATTGCGGACGCGGGCAATGGTATGGCAGTTGCCCGCCTTTTTGGCAATCAGGCAGCAGAGCAGGTTTAATTCGTCGGAACCGGTCACTGCAATTAACAGATCGGCTTCTTCAACGCCCGCCTCCTGCTGGATATTGACGCTGGCACCGTTTCCAAGAATGCGCAGAGCATCCAGCTCTTCCGGGATGGAGGAGAGCTTCTGGGAGGATTCATCTATCAGTACGACATCGTGTTTTTCAGCGGAAAGCAGTTCCGCCAGTGTCAGGCCGACCTTGCCGCAGCCAATAATAATAATTTTCATGTTAGCCTCATCTTTTGAACTTGTTATTCGTCGTGTGTAAGGAGCAGATAGGGACTACTCCCACTCACTAGCACTCATTATAGCACGACGCAAATTTATTGCAATTGCAATAAATATTCTTGACAAAAATTTAATTCTTCCCTATAGTGTACATAGTACACGGACAAAGATGAGGAAGAAGAAGAGTACGTTTACCCGGCTGACAGAGAGGGTCCCGGATCGCTGAAAGGAGACCTGAGCAAAGGAGAACGGAATGTGGCTTTGGAATCGGAGAGCTGAATGCGCAGCTGCGTGGTAAGCTTTCACGGTAGTCCCCGTTATCGGACAGCGGTTCTAGAGGAATGACCGCGACAAGATTCCGAAACAGCTGGCGGCGCAGTCTCTGCAGCAGATCAGTTTTTCCGGAAAACAAAGGTGGTACCGCGTTTGGATTCAGACGCCCTTTGACAGAGTTTTCTGTCGAAGGGCGTTTTTTTATCGTATAGGAAACTTCGTTTCCATAAGATAAAAAAAGCTCCGCGAGGATGCGCACTCGGCGCAAGGGTAGATGGTTGCCGAAGCAACCGCGCCTCGGCGCGAGAATGTGCCAAGGCACATTCTTTTTCATTCGCAGGATTTCTGATTTTTTCTCTCGGCGTCCCAAAGCCCTATAGCGGCAAAAATGAAAATGGAGGAAACAATGAGCAAGGAACTGGCAAAAACCTATGATCCCCATGGCATTGAGGATCGTCTGTACCAGAAATGGCTGGATAAGAAATATTTTCATGCGGAAGTAGACGAGAGCAAGAAACCGTTTACCATCGTCATTCCGCCCCCGAATATCACAGGACAGCTGCATATGGGGCACGCGCTGGACAATACCATGCAGGATATTCTGATCCGTTTTAAGAGAATGCAGGGATATAATGCGCTCTGGCAGCCCGGAACAGACCATGCAAGCATTGCAACAGAGGTTAAAATTATCGAGACCCTCAAAAAAGAAGGCATCGATAAGCGTGACCTCGGCAGAGAAGGATTTTTAAAGCGCGCCTGGGAATGGAAAGAGGAATACGGTGGGAGAATCATCAATCAGTTAAAGAAGCTGGGATCCTCCTGTGACTGGGACAGACTCCGTTTCACGATGGACGAAGGCAGCAATCAGGCTGTTACAGAAGTATTCTGCCGCATGCACGAAAAAGGCTGGATTTATAAAGGAAACAGAATCGGCAACTGGTGTCCTGTCTGCAAAACTTCTATTTCTGATGCAGAGGTTGTATACGAAGAACAGGCTGGTCATTTCTGGCATATCAAATATCCGCTGATCGATGAAAACGGAGAGGTAAGCACGACAGAATTTCTGGAATTTGCGACCACCCGTCCGGAAACCATGCTGGGCGACAGTGCGGTTGCAGTTAACCCGTCCGACGAGCGTTATCAGCATCTGGTTGGCAGAAAGGTTCTGCTGCCGATTGTAAACCGTCAGATTCCGATCGTTGCGGATTCCTATGTAGATATGGAATTTGGTACCGGCGTTGTAAAGATCACTCCGGCACATGACCCGAATGACTTTGAGGTAGGAAAACGTCATAACCTGGAGCAGATTAATATCTTAAATGATGATGCAACCATCAATGAAAACGGCGGTAAGTTCGAAGGCATGGATCGCTATGAAGCGAGAAAAGCCATTGTGAAGGAATTAGATGATATGGGTCTGTTAGTCCGGATCGAAGACTACAGCCATAATGTAGGCACCCATGACCGCTGCGGCACGACTATCGAGCCTATGATCAAAAAGCAGTGGTTTGTAAAGATGGACGAGCTGATCAAGCCCGCAGTAAAAGCAGTTCAGGATAAGGAAATCCGTCTGATTCCGGAGCGCATGGAAAAGACTTACTTCAACTGGACGGACAACATCAAAGACTGGTGTATTTCCAGACAGCTGTGGTGGGGACACAGAATTCCGGCTTATTACTGCGATTCCTGCGGCGAAACCGTGGTAGCGCGCACCGAGCCGACTGTTTGCCCGAAGTGCGGCGGCACACATTTTACACAGGATCCCGATACGCTGGATACCTGGTTTTCATCCGCGCTGTGGCCCTTCTCCACTCTCGGTTGGCCGGAAAAGACGAAGGAGCTGGAATATTTCTATCCGACTGATGTGCTTGTAACTGGTTACGATATCATTTTCTTCTGGGTTATCCGTATGATTTTCTCCGGATATGAGCAGATGGGCGAAAAGCCGTTTAAAACAGTACTGTTCCACGGACTTGTAAGAGACTCTCAGGGACGCAAGATGAGCAAATCCCTCGGAAACGGTATCGATCCGCTGGAAATCATCGACAAATACGGTGCGGACGCACTGCGCCTGACGCTGATCACCGGCAATGCGCCCGGCAACGACATGCGTTTCTACATGGAGCGTGTAGAAGCGAACAGAAACTTTGCAAACAAGGTATGGAACGCATCCCGTTTCATCCTGATGAATATGGAAGGCAAAGAAGTTCCTGCGGATGCGTCTGCGCATCTGGAGCCTGCCGATAAGTGGATTCTCTCCCGTTTGAATAACGTCGTAAAAGAAGTGACCGACAACATGGAAAACTTCGAGCTGGGTGTTGCCGTACAGAAGGTTTATGACTTTATCTGGGATGAATTCTGCGACTGGTATATCGAGATGGTAAAACCCCGTCTGTATGCGACGGACGATGCCGACAGCCAGAACGCTGCACTGTGGACGTTAAAAACTGTCCTGATCGACGCTTTAAAACTTCTGCATCCGTATATGCCTTTTATTACCGAAGAAATCTTCTGCACCCTGCAGTCCGAAGAGGAATCCATCATGATTTCCTCCTGGCCGGTTTATCAGCAAGAGAGACACTTCGAGAAAGAAGAGCAGGAGATTGAAATCCTCAAGGAAGCTGTCCGCGGCGTCCGCAACGTCCGTACCAGCATGAACGTTCCGCCTTCCAGAAAAGCCCATGTTTATGTGGTAAGCGACCAGAAAGAGCTGCAAAATACCTTCGAGGAGGGCAAGCTGTTCTTTGCATCCCTGGCGAGCGCATCCGATGTGACCTGTCAGGCGGACAAGACAGGTATCGCAGAGGACGCGGTATCCGTTGTGATCCCGAACGCAACCCTTTATATTCCATTTGCAGAGCTGGTTGATCTTGCAAAAGAGATCGAGCGTCTGGAAAAAGAAGAGAAGCGCCTCGAGGGCGAGCTTTCCAGAGTAAATGGCATGCTGCACAATGAGCGTTTCATGAGCAAGGCACCGGAAAGCAAGATCGCAGAAGAGCGCGGCAAGCTGGAAAAATACACGCAGATGATGGAACAGGTAAAAGAACGGTTAGGTCAGCTGTGCAAGTAAGCGGGAAGATGCATGCTTTCAGCGAAATATGGTTTTCTTATTAAGTTTTTTATTAATAGGAAAGTGCAGGGCGGTTTTGTAACAAAAGCAGAGCCGCTCTGTTTTTGTTCATGCAACGCTGCATTCCTCTAAACCGGACGGGATTGCAGCATGTCCGCAGTTTCTGACGGAAAAACGCGAAAATGCGAAGTGCTTTCCTGAATTTCCGGAAAAATTAGATTGATTTTTTTGTGTGCCCTGCGTATTATAATGGTATTGAATCCATGAGGATAAGAGCAGATAAGCGGGAGGATGCGCATGATCAACTTTGAAGAAGAATTGAAAAAGTTCCATCCCAGCCTTGAAATCGATGAGGCGGAGGATGTGATTATAAACCACAATATGACAGACTTTACGGATATTCTGGTAGACATGGTCAAAGAGCAGGAAAAAGAAATGGCCGATGCCGCCGGGAAGAAAGAGTAAAGGAGCAAATATATGCAGTGCTATAATTGTGGAGCAGATCTGACAGAAAAGAATTTCTGCACGAACTGCGGGGCAGATGTTTCGAGATATAAGAAGCTTCTGAGCATTTCCAATTATTATTATAATGACGGTCTGGATAAAGCCGGTGTCCGGGATCTTTCCGGTGCGATCGAGAGTCTGAAGCTGTCGTTGAAATTCAACAAATATCATATCGAGGCGAGAAACCTCCTGGGATTGATTTATTTTGAAATGGGCGAGACCGTTCCGGCGCTGAGTGAATGGGTCATCAGCAAAAACCTCCGCCCGGAGAAAAATATCGCGGATGATTACATCAACGCCGTACAGAAGAGCCCGACGCAGCTGGAAGAGTTTGCACAGATGAGCCGGAAATATAATCAGGCGCTCAACTACTGTTATCAGGACAGCAAGGATTTGGCGCGGATTCAGTTGAAAAAGGTGCTTTCCGACCATCCGAATTTTGTACAGGCACATCTGCTTTTGGCGCTTTTGTACATGGATGCGGCGGACTGGGAGAAAGCGCGCAAGGAGCTGACCCGCTGCCTGCGGATCGACTGCGCGAATACGACGGCGCTTCGGTATATGCATGAAGTGGACATTGCGTTAAAAACCGATGATGACGGGAAATTTGTCCGCAAACAGGGAAAGGGCGAGGAAGTCGTCAAATACCAGAGCGGCAATGAGACGATTATTCAGCCGATCAGCCAGATAGAACCGAAAAAGAGCTTCGGGTGGCTGTGGGGAACGCTCGCAGGTCTTGCGGTCGGTGTAGCGGTATCCTGGTTTTTGATCCTGCCTGCGCGGGTACAGATCGCACAGACGGAGTTAAACAATAAGCTGACAGCAGTCGGGGAAGAAGCCGACCGCAAAAATGCAGAGATTTCCAGCTTAAATCAGCAGATAGAGACGCTGACTAAGGAAAATGACGAGCTGACGGCGCAGAACGGCAAGCTGTCCGGCGCGGACGGCAGCATGAGCGCGGTAGAAGCGCTGTTGAATGCAGCAAGTGTCTATATGGAGACGCCGGACGATATCGAAGCACTTTCCGAAGCGGTGGACAAGATCAGCCGCGATGCGATGGAGAGCAGCGACACCTCCGAGGCGGCGCGTAAGCTCTATCAACAGCTTTTGCAGGACACTGGCACAGACCTTGCAGCGAACTATTATGACACCGGCTACAAGGCATATCGTTCCGGGGATTATGAGACGGCGATTGAAAACCTGACGAAAGCGGTTTCCTATGATGAGACGAACAGTGAAGCGCTTTATGCGCTGGCAAATTCCTATCGCGACAACGGCAACAAGCGCCAGGCGAAGGAAACCTACCAGAAGGTAATTGAACTGTTCCCGAACACGGAAAAAGCAACCCAGTCCCAGCGCGCGCTGGATCAGCTGGACAATTAAAAGGCGACAATTTAAAAAGGATTTTACAAAAGAGGATGAAAAGCACAATAGCTTTTTGTCCTTTTTTTGCTATCTACGGATTCAGAATGTTTGCAGATTGCCGTGCGGCAATTCGGGGATAGCTATTTCACGGTTAAGGTCCCCAAGCCGTTTGTGCCTGCACGAAATTTATATAGAAAAAGGAGAGTAGCATGGAAGAGGATTATAAAATTATCGATCACTATCTGATGATCCGCCTGCCGGAAGAAATCGACCACCACAGTTGCAGCGTGATCTGCAGGAGGGCGGATCACATGATGTTGGACAACAGCGTCAGCCACATCGTGTTTGATTTTTCCGACACAAAATTTATGGACAGCTCCGGCATCGGCGTACTGGCGGGGCGTTACCGCAAGATTTCCTGTTTTGGAGGCAAGGTGTATGTAATTCACGCCAACCGGCGCATCCGGAAAATTTTGGAAATGTCGGGCATCGGCGATATCGTGGAGATGATAGATCAGGAAGAAAAGATTGAAAAACAATAGAATGTACGCTCTGCGAGCATTCTATTGTCATGAATAAAATTTTTCAATCGCGAGATTTGTGTCTGCGCGCACTTGACACAAACTCGGCATGCGCAAAAAGCGTGCGCAGAAATGAGAGGAAAGCATGAATAACATGAAAGTGGAATTTGAAGCCCTGCCGGAAAACGAAGGCTTTGCGAGGGTTGCTGTAGCGGCGTTTTTGACGCCCTTAAATCCGACACTGGAGGAGATCGAGGACGTCAAAACTGCCGTTTCGGAGGCAGTTACAAACGCAGTCATCCACGGATATAAGGAGCAGGGAGGAACGATTGAAATTTCCTGTGTGCTGGAAAAGGATCTTTTGAAAATGGAAATCACCGATCAGGGCTGCGGGATCGAAAATGTGGAACAGGCGATGGAGCCGATGTTCACGACGCGCCCGGATCTGGAACGTTCCGGTATGGGATTTTCTTTTATGGAAGCGTTTATGGACTGCCTGGAGGTGGAATCGACCGTGGGGAAGGGGACGCGTGTGATTATGGAAAAAAAACTGGGAAATGCGCCGTGGGTCAGTGATCCGGATCAAGAAGAGGAGTAGCACATGGAAATATCAGTATTGATCGAAAAGGCGCAGGCAGGAGATGCGTCTGCCAGAAAAATACTGATAGAAGAAAATCTGGGACTAGTTCACCATATTGTGAAACGGTTTGCAGGGCGGGGATACGAGGTAGAGGATCTGTTCCAGACCGGAACGATCGGACTGATGAAAGCGATTGATCATTTTGATTTAAGCTACGATGTCAAATTTTCTACATATGCGGTTCCTCTGATTGCAGGAGAGATCCGGCGTTTTCTGCGCGATGATGGACCGGTCAAGGTCAGCCGGTCATTAAAGGATGCGAATTATAAGCTGCGGCAGGAGGCTGCGCGCATTCAGACGCAGGAGGGACGCGACCCGACGCTGCGCGAGCTGTGTGAAAAAACAGGAATCGCCTATGAAGACGCGGTCATGGCGGTCGCTGCAGCCGGGGAGGTTGAATCGCTGTCAAAGCCGGTCTATGAGGGGGATGGGAAAGAGATCGCGCTGATGGATCAGCTTGCGGCACGGTCTGCAGACAACACCTGGGAGGACGCAGAAAAGAACCGGCTGGTAGACCGGATGCTGTTAAAACAGCTTATAGACGAGCTTCCCGAACAGGAAAAAATCCTGATCCGGCTGCGCTACTACGAGGATCAGACGCAGGCCCAGATCGCCAAAAAACTCGGTATCAGCCAGGTGCAGGTTAGCCGGATGGAAAAGAAAATCCTGATCCGCATGCGAGAGCGGTCGGGGGTGTAGGACAGCGATGAGGACTGCATAGCTGTAGAAAGCGCTCGGCGGCAGCGATGGCAGCAGGGCAGTGCGTAGAACCAGCTGGCGGCAGATGGTACGATTTTTGCAGACAGCCCGAAAAAGAAAAAACGTCTGATCTGCATAACTTTTTTTGCCCGGGTGCATACTGTGTGAAACAGGAGGAACATACAGATGCCGAAAGAAGTGCTGTATTTAAAGCTTGAGCAAAACGCAGAGCTGTCCGGTGAAAGCGTGCATATCAGCGATCTTGGAAAATTATATTGTAAAACGCAAAGCGTGCAGAATCGATGCAGAACGCTTCCTGTTTTCCGATTTGAGGAAAAAGATAAGGGGCGCCGGGTGGTTAGCGCGCTTTTTGTGATTTCGCTTTTGCAGCAGGACAATCCGAATCTGGAGGTGGAAAGCATCGGCGCGCCGGAAACGGTGGTGGAGCAGGTAAAAGTCAGTCGTTATCCGGGCTTCTGGCAGGTGTGCAAAATCGTCTTTGTCTGCTGCATCTGCTTTTTTGGCGCAGCGTTTACGATCATGGCGTTTCATAACGACATCGGGATTCGCGAGGTGTTCGGGCAAATTTACGAGCTTTTGACCGGACAGGAGCCGCAGTCGGTTACAGCGCTGGAAATCGCGTATTCGATCGGGCTGGCACTTGGCATTTTGGTGTTTTTCAACCATATCGGTGGGAGGAGGATTACGTCCGATCCGACACCGATCGAAGTGGAAATGCGTAAATATGAAACGGACGTCAATCAGGCATTGACAGAAACTGCAGATCGGGAAAAAAAGACGCTGGACGTCTGAAAGGGGGGAAAATTGTGATTTTATCGAAGCTTTTGCCGGTGGTTGTCGGACTGGGCGCAGGCATTCTCGTTTCGGCAGGCGTTTTTACGGTGCTGCTTTCGGTAGGACTTGTGCCACGCTTTGCAGGAAAGACCCACACGGGGGAAAAAATTTTTCTGTACGAGGAAATGGTTGTCTTTGGAACGCTCGTCGGCTGTCTGGCAAGTGTATTTCCGGGTGCAGTAATTTTTGGCAGGGAATGGTTGCAGAAAAGGTTGGAAGCGGGAGCAGCTTTTGAGTGGCTGGTTCTGACGGCGGAAGCCCTGACCGGTCTGTTTGCCGGAATTTTCGTCGGCTGTCTGGCACTTGCAATTGCAGAAATGCTGGACTCCATTCCGATTCTGACGCGTCGGATCGGTTTTCGGCACGGACTCGGGCTGATGGTGATTTCCATTGCGATGGGAAAAGCGGTTGGAAGCCTGTTGTATTTCTGGCATCCTATTTTTCGGTAAAAACTCCGTTACAAACGGTGAATCGTGCAGCAGATTCGGAAAGGAACAGCATATGGAAAAGTATCAGGCAGACCAGTCTTTTCAGAAACAGTATGAAAAATATGTCAAACAGGTGACGCCGACACACAATCTTGCATTGCAGATGCTGCATGCATTTGTGACGGGCGGTATAATCTGCACGGTAGGACAGATTATTTTGAACGTTGCGAAGTCAAACGGATTGGACGATGCGGCAGCAGGAAGCGTGTGCGCGATTCTGCTTGTTCTGGCGAGCGCACTTCTGACCGGCTTTAACATTTATCCGTCTCTGGTAAAGTGGGGCGGGGCGGGGGCGCTGGTTCCGATTACCGGTTTTGCCAATTCCGTAGCCGCCCCGGCGATTGAATTTCAGAAGGAGGGACAGGTATTCGGAATCGGCTGCAAAATTTTTACGATCGCCGGACCGGTTATTTTGTATGGAATTTTTGTCAGCTGGGTGCTTGGACTGATCGGATGGATCGGTTCACTTTTATAATTTTCCTGCGAGCAGGAAATCAGTCTGCAAAAATGCTGCGGGTGAATGTTGTTGAAACGATGCCGTTCACCCGCGCCATTCGCAAAATCGCAGCTTCGCTGCTCCCCGCTGCTTCGCAGCTTCTTTTGCTCATGAAATGGCGCTCCCCTCGTGCCTTCTTACAGACTGATTTTTCTGCGAGCAGGAAATCAGGCTGCAAAAAGGCACGGGTGAACTTAGTCGATCACATGGTGCTGGAGCCACTTGCGGGAGTGGAAGCGGAGCATGAAAACGACCGCACGCACGCTCCAGTCTGCGAACATGCCGATCCAAACCGCGATGGGACCGAAGCCACAGAAGCGGCATAAAAAGATGCATAGGCTTACCCGGCACAGCCACATGCTGGCACAGGAGGTAATCATGGAAAATTTCACATCGCCGGCTGCGCGCATGCCGTAGGCGGGAATAAAGGAAAGCACCCACGAAATCGGTTTGGTGATGGTAATAAATGCGACCATCTGCAGGCAGAGGCGGGCGCTTTCTGCTTCCATGCCGCCGAGGATAGTGATCGGCTTTGCGAGCAGATAGACGACGGCACAGGAGATGAGGATGACGATTTCCGAAAGCCAGGACAGCCTTTTGATGTAATAAATCGCTTCATCTTTCCGTTTTGCACCGATACACTGACCGACGACGGTCATCAGTCCGATGCCGACACCCATGGCGGCGATTCCGTTTAATGCCTCCAGGATACTGGTCATTGCCTGCGCGGCGATGGCAACCGTACCGAGAGTGGAGACGGTTGACTGAATGGCGAGCTTACCGAACTGGAACATGCTGTTCTCAATTCCGGATGGAATGCCGATGAATAAAACGCGTTTGATCAAAGACCAGTCCGGACGGATAGAAAAGTAGTTGCGTACATAAATCTGTTCTGCAGGGTTTCTCAGCTGCCAGATCACGACGATCGCACAGAAAATACGGGAAACCAGGGTGGAAATTGCCGCGCCGGCGACGCCCATGCCAAAGACGAAGATCAGGATCGCATTTCCTCCGATATTTAAGAAGTTGGAAAGGATGGAAATCGTCATAGGACCTTTGGTGTTGTTTTGTGCACGCAAAATGGAAGCACCTGCATCGTATAGACCGATGAATGGGAACGACAAAAGTGTGAAGAAAAAGTAAATCTGGGAGTTTGCCATAACGTCCGTGTCTACAGTGCCGAAAATCAGACGAAGCAGCGGAAAACGGAAGATCAGGCATAAAAGCGACAGCGAACAGGAAAGGACGAGCATAACGAAAAGCACCTGCTCTGCGGAACACTTCGCCTTTTTCAGGTTCTGACTGCCGAGGTACTGGGAGCAGAGGATCGCGCCGCCTGCCGCCAGCGCGGAGAGCGCCTGAATCACTAAAATGTTGATTGCATCAACGAGAGAAACTGCGGAAATTGCAGCGGAGCCGACGTTGCTGACCATCATCGTGTCGGCGGTTCCCATCAGGGAAGACAGAAGCTGCTCGACCATGATGGGGACAAGCAGCGTCCGAAGCTGTTTATTGGTGAAAAGATGTTGTGTTGCTGTTTGTTTTTTTGTGTTCACGAAAAAATCATGCGCCTCCTGAAATATTGGAAAAGTCTGCGGAAAATAAAAACCTTCTGTATCATAGCAGAAAATAAAATGGATGAAAATAGGGAAAACAGCTCATTTTTTACAGAAGAAGAATGCCTTTTATGCTGTTAGAAAAACTACAGATGTGGTAAGATGAAAAAGATACTACTGTGGCACCCTTCCGGGAAAGAGTGCCGGCAGAAATTGGATGAAAAATCCGGAGACATGAGGGATGAGAGATGAATGAGAAAGTACAACAGACAGAAACCGGAAATGCGCTGCAGCGTTTCCTGAAACGGAAAAATATTATTTTTTCGGCAAAACGTTATGGAATCGACGCGTTGGGCGCGATGGCGCAGGGATTGTTTGCATCGCTTTTGATCGGTACAATTATCGGAACGCTGGGAGAGCAGATCGGAAGTCAGGTGCTGGTGGACGCCGGAGGCTTTGCAAAAAGCGTGGCCGGACCGGCGATGGCAATTTCGATCGGCTATGCACTGCAGGCACCGCAGCTGGTGTTATTTTCCCTGCTTGCAGTCGGGGCGGCAGCCAATTCGCTGGGCGGGGCGGGCGGACCGCTTGCAGTTTTGATCGTTGCAATTGTGGCGGCGGAATGCGGCAAGGCGGTTTCCAAGGAAACGAAGATTGATATTTTAGTCACGCCTCTGGTGACAATCCTTTCCGGAGTGCTGCTGTCGATGTGGTGTGCGCCGACAATCGGAGCTGCTGCGAGCGCAGTCGGAAGCCTGATCATGTGGGCGACGGAGCTGCAGCCGTTCTTTATGGGTATTTTGGTATCGGTTATTGTAGGTGTTGCGCTGACGCTGCCGATCAGCTCTGCAGCGATTTGCGCGGCGCTGAACTTAACCGGGCTTGCCGGGGGTGCGGCAGTTGCGGGCTGCTGTGCGCAGATGGTCGGCTTTGCGGCGATGAGTTTCAAAGAAAACAAGTGGAGCGGACTAATTTCCCAGGGATTGGGCACAAGTATGCTGCAGATGGGCAATATCGTAAAAAATCCGCGCATCTGGATTCCACCGACGCTGGCGGCAGCCATCACCGGACCGATTGCGACCTGTCTGTTCCAGCTTCAGATGAACGGACCCGCAGTTTCCTCCGGAATGGGAACCTGCGGACTGGTGGGACAGATCGGCGTTTATACCGGCTGGCTGGAAGAAATTGCAGCGGGCAGTCGGAGTCAGATTACAGCGTTTGACTGGATCGGCATGATCTTGATCTGCTTCGTGCTTCCGGCGGTGCTGAGCCTGGTGTTTGGACAGATTTTAAGAAAAATCGGCTGGATCAAAGAAGATGACCTGAAGCTGTAAAGCATTTGGACAAGAAGGCAGCATTCAGATAAAAGCGTTATCAGAGGAAAGACTGCTGCATTTACGGCAGAAAAGGAGGGTATATGATTTCTGAAAAAAAGAGCGGAGCGCCGTACTTAAACGTCTGGTTTGGTAATTTCTACCGACCGGCGTATGACGATCAGGCGTTTGTCGCAGAGGGGATGGAGCTGTTAAAAAAGTTCGGCTTCAACAGTGTTTTGCTCGATTCCAAGGACTGGGAGGATTTTCGGGAACGCTATGAGGGAAAGCCTGCGAGCCAGTATGTCGGCATGCAGGAGTTTATGATGGAGCAGATCAAAAAGCAGGGGATGAGCCATACATTTCTGGCGATTTATCTGAATGCAGATAACCTGTATCCGAATATTCGTTTTAGCCCGCCGGTGTTCGGGGAATCTGTTGTGACGGCAAAAGGCAATGACGGTCGCTGGTATCGTTATTGGTCGGAGAAAGCGCAGGAGACGATGACGGAGCACGTTTCACAGCTTTTAGAGATGTACGGTGAAAATATGACCCGGATCGAAGTGGACGGAAAAGAAAGGAAACCGCTGTGCAGCATGTGGGACCCGGTCGTTGCACCGAGCTTCGATGAGGATGGAAAAAAGCGCTATCGCAGCTGGCTTGAAAAACGCTATAACGGAGATATTGAAACCTTTAACCGTTTCTATAAAACGGAAGCAAACAGCTTTGAAACGATCGAACCCGAGCAATACTGGTTTGAACTGCGTTATCCTGGAAAAAATGGTTTTTCGGAAAAAGAGCTGGAAGACCGGGATGAAAAATGCCGCGTATGGATGGACAACCAGCGCTGGAAAAGCGACGAGCTGGTGCTTTATTTTGAAGCGATGCAGAAAAAGCTCCATGCACTTGATCCGCAGCTGTATCTGTGCCCGGATTTGAGCCAGTGGGGATATTTTTTGAACGTGGATGGAAGCTTTTTAACCGGTGCAGGGCTTTCTGATCTGTGGGATACGGCGGTGCGAGGCGCTGATTTTTACCGGATTGCCCCGTATGTGGATGCGGCGCATTTTATTTCTGTGCCGGTGCTTCCAAACGGCGACCCGGACTGCTATGTGACAGCATGTCAACACAGCATGATGCGGAATATGAATCGTGGCAGATCCTTTGTCGGCGGCATTTACTGGGGAAGATTTGTTTATAATGACCTATATGCGTGGATTTCTCCGTGTGAGGCGGTCGCCTCGTTGGCGGCGTCCGGCGCTTCCGGATATGCGTCTTACGGCATGTGCGGGTTAGACGACGGCGGCGTGTTACACCGGATGCCGGAAGCGTTCTGCAGGTCTTTAGAAGAAGGCAACCGATGGTGGAAAGAGGTTGTTTCGAGGCTCGGAGGGAGAAAAGCTGCAAAGGCAGCAGTGCTGTTCCCGTCTGCGATGGCGCTTGCAGAGACGTTTGACACGGAGCACAATCATGACAGGCGGCTGGATCTTCTGGGCTGGTATAAGGCTCTGGAGGACTGGCAGATCGACGTTGACGTTGTAGATGGCAGCATTTTCAAGGATCAGACAGCAGATCAGTACGAGGTGCTCGTGCTCGCGGCAAACGACTGCTATGCGCTTGACCCGGATTCTGAACTGGAGCAGGGCATTGCAGCATGGGTAAAAAATGGCGGAATGCTGCTGCACGGACCGATGGATTTGCTTGCACAGGCGAGCGTTGGCAGCCACTGCCTTTCCCATGAAAAGGATTCGTTTGAGTGCAGCGGCGAAAAGGGAATGCTGACCGGAACGCAGTTTGGCAGCTTCGAGGAGGAAAACGCCGACGTGCTCGCAGTCTGGGAAACGGACGAAAAGCCAGCGATTGTCAAGCGCACATTTGGGAAGGGAACCGTTTGCGAAATCGGATTTTTCTACGGCTTTGAATACACCGGCAGAATCGCACCGCACGTTCCGTTGACGCAGCGCAATAACGAGCTGTACCCTTTGACCATGCTGAAAAAAGATCCCGTAGGGATGCTTCTGGAAGAAAAATTCGGCACGACACTGACCCGGAAAAAAGGCGTTGAGCGCGCAGAATTTGAAAACGGTACGGTTATCGTCAACCACAGCTCCTATCCGTGCAGAATCGATGAACCCGGAACACGCTATTTCCAGAATCCCGAGCTATACCAGGATTTGGACAGCAAAATCCTGCTCCCGCATATGGGAGTTTTTATCGAGAGGAAAGTTTGAAAAATGTTTTAAACTTTTCAGAGTGCGCTGTCGCGCGTTGACTTCTCGATGGAAGATCGTTATAATAAAGACCACGGCTTTTGCTGTGGTCTTTATTTATTCATGACAATAGAATGCTCACAGAGCATGCATTCTATTGTTGTATAGGAAACTTCGTTTCCATACGATAAGTAACGCTCTACGAGGATGCGCGCTCGGTGCAAGGGTAGATGGCTGCCAAAGCAACTGCGCCTCGGCGCGAGAATGTGCCAAGGCACATTCTTTTATCGTATAGGAAACTTCGTTTCCATACGATAAGTAACGCTCCGCGAGGATGCGCACTCGGCGCAAGGGTAGATGGTTGCCGGAGCAACTGCGCCTCAGCGCGAGAATGTGCCAAAGCACATTCTTTTTCCTATAAAAATATAAAAATAGAAAGTTGAGAAATTGATGATAAATAAAAAAACAAAATTTTGTAAAGCTGCAGCGCTTCTGGGCGCGGCTGTTATGATGATTTCTGCGCTGGCAGGCTGCGGGAAAAATACGAAGGTCGTTCTGACGGCGGGTCTGAAAAAGAACGAGGTATTCCGGATTTCGAGTGCGTCTTGTGTGCTGCCGGAGGTGATGGTATATCTGACGAACATGCAGAATCAGTATGAATCCGTCTATGGAAGCCAGATCTGGAACGCTTCCGACGGACAGCTTTCGCTGGAGCAGGAGGAACGGGAACAGGTGTTGACACAGCTGGCGAGAATCAAGGTGATGAATCTGCTCGCCCAGAAAAAAGAAGTGACGCTGGATGATAAGGAAAAGGAGCGTGCGGCAGCGGCGGGCAGGGAATATTTTACTTCCTTGAACAGCGCGGAAGTGACGGCACTCAACGTGACGCAGGATCTGATTACGAAGATGTATGAAGAGTATGCGCTTGCAGAAAAGGTTTATCAGACGATTGTAGAAAATGTCAATCCGGAGGTCAGTGACGATGAAGCGCGCACCATCACGGTAGATATGATCAGGGTCAGCGATTCTGCCAAAGCTTCCCAGGTGCTTGGCAAGGCAAAAGAAGAAGGCGTGGATTTTGAGACGCTTGCGCAGGCAGAGAGCGAGGACCAAACGGTGACGCAGTCGTTTGGAAAAGGCGAGGTTTCGGAAGCACTGGAAAAGGCGGCGTTTAACCTCGGCAAGGACGAGATCAGTGACGTGGTGGAATCAGACGGAAGTTACTATATTTTAAAATGTATCAGCACGTTCGACGAGGCGCAGACCAAAGCGAATAAGGAAAAAATAGTAAAACAGCGCCAGAGCGAGGCATTCGATACGGAATATACGGCGTTTGAGCAGACATTGGTACGTCAGCTCAACGAGGAACTCTGGAATTCCGTCACGATGATTCATCAGGACGATGTCAAAACTTCCAGCTTTTTTGAAGTATACCAGATGTATTTCCAGCATCAGGAGTGAGCAGGAATAGCTGGGCATTCCGGCAGGACGTCGTGCTTCCGGCTTATGAAAACTGCCCTGTCGGACGCTGCGTTTCAGCTTATGAAAACTGCCCGACAGTGTGCTGTACCCTGTTTATGAAAAATTTAGAATTGCGGGAAACGCGGCAACCATGCGGGCTTTCAAAGAATTATTAGCACTCAGTCAAAATGAGTGCTAATTTTTTATTGACTTTTTGAAACGACAGGACTACACTATGGATAAAGCTTGGAGGAAAGCTTCTCCAGGCATCTGAAAACGAACTGAGAAAGAAAGGATCGTGATATTTCATGGCTGAAAAGCACGGAGCATTATCAATTAACAGCGACAATATTTTTCCGATTATTAAAAAGTGGTTATATTCGGATCATGACATTTTTTACAGAGAGCTGATTTCCAACGGCTGCGATGCCATTACGAAGTTAAAGAAGCTGGATATGATGGGAGAATACGAGCTTCCGGAAGGCTACAAGCCCAGAGTGGATGTTATCGTTGATCCGGATGCAAAGACCATCCAGTTTATCGATAACGGTGTCGGCATGACTGCGGATGAGGTGGAGGAATACATTAACCAGATCGCATTTTCCGGCGCGACAGATTTTATCGCAAAATATAAAGATAAGACAAACGACGACCAGATCATCGGTCATTTCGGCCTGGGCTTCTATTCCGCATTTATGGTAGCAGATGAGGTGCATATCGATACCCTTTCCTGGCAGAAGGATGCAAAGCCGGTTCACTGGGAGTGCGACGGCGGCACAGAATATGACATGCAGGATGGTACCCGCACAGAAGTCGGTACCTGCATTACCCTGTTCTTAAACGAGGACTGCCTGCAGTTCTGCAACGAGTATAAGGCAACCGAAGTGATCAAAAAGTATTGTTCCTTCATGCCTGTGGAAATTTACGTTTCCAGAGCCAATACACCTGAGACACAGACGATTCTTGCGAGTGAGAAGCTCGACAGCGATCATGTGATCGAAGAAGTGAAGAAAGAAAAGGAAGAAGATCCGGATAAGCTCAAAATTACAAAGCGTCCGGAACTGATCAACGATACTCACCCGCTCTGGACGAAGAACCCCAGTGAATGCACAAAGGAAGAGTACATTGATTTCTACCGCAAGGTATTTATGGATTACAAGGAGCCTCTGTTCTGGATTCATCTGAACATGGATTATCCGTTCAACTTAAAGGGTATCCTTTACTTCCCGAAGATCAACATGGAATACGAATCCATCGAGGGCGTCATCAAGCTGTACAACAATCAGGTATTTATTGCCGATAATATTAAAGAAGTAATTCCGGAATTTTTGCTGCTGTTAAAGGGCGTCATTGATTGTCCTGATCTGCCGCTGAACGTGTCCAGAAGCGCGCTGCAGAACGATGGCTTTGTAAAGAAAATTTCCGATTATATTACCAAAAAGGTTGCGGATAAGCTGTCCGGCATGTGCAAGACCCAGAAGGATGAATACGAGAAATACTGGGATGATATCGCTCCGTTCATCAAATTCGGCTGCTTAAAGGACGAAAAATTCTGCGAGAAGATGACGGATTACATCCTCTTCAAGAACCTGGACGGCAAATATATGACCCTGCCCGAGTGCCTGGAAGTCAATAAGACTGACCCGGATGAGACCCAGGAGGGTGCTGTGGATGAGAACGGCGAAAAGGTAGAAGCAGAAGTCGTAGAGGACAAGAACGAAGATTCCGCTGAGGAAGAGAAGAAAGACAAGACCATCTACTATGTAACAGATGAAAAACAGCAGAGCCAGTATATCAACATGTTCAAGGCTGCCAAAATGGATGCCGTTATGCTGACCGACCGGATCGACCAGCCCTTTATCTCTCAGCTGGAAGCAAAGAATGAGGGGATTCATTTTGCAAGAATCGATGCTGACTTAACCGATGCGTTTAAGGCAAAGACCAGCAAGAAGACGCAGGAAGAATTAAACGCGCAGGCGGAAAAGGTTGAAAAGCTGGTTCAGAAGGCACTGAAAAACGACAAGATCAAGGTAAAGATCGAAAAGCTCAAGAATAAAAAGGTATCCTCTGTTCTGACGGTTTCCGAAGAAAGCAGAAGAATGCAGGATATGATGAAGATGTATGGTGGCGGCATGGATATGAGCATGTTCGGTGCAGAGGGCGAGACGCTGGTATTGAATGCAAACCATCCGCTCGTAACCTACATTACGGAGCACGAAGACGATGCAAACACAAAGATGATCTGCGAACAGCTCTATGATCTGGCGAAGCTCCAGAACGCACCGCTTTCTCCGGAAGCGATGACCAAGTTTGTAGCGCGCTCCAATGACATTATGCTGCTGCTTGCAAAATAAAAGCGCAGGCTGTGAAAATGGCGTTGCTGCAAATAACTCATCAGAGAAAACTAGTACATCGTTATTTACGAAACGCTGTACTAGTAAATGCGAAGACCGCATGCAGGATGAATATACAATTCCTGTCTGCGGTCTTTTTATCGTATGGGAAACTTCGTTTCCATACGATAAAAACGCTCCGCGCGGATGCGCACTCGGCGCAAGGGTAGATGGTTGCTAAAGCAACCGCGCCTCGGCGCGCGAATGTGCCAAGGCACATTCTTTATTATCGTATAGGAAACTTCGTTTTCATACGATAAAAACGCTCCGCGCGGATCGCACTGCAGCCGAATGGAAGAATGTCGCTTGCGCGACCCGCCGCAGGCGGAGAATCCTGCCATTACGTCCCTGGCTCTGCGATACGGCTGACTGCCACATAAATGTTTGAAATCTGATACCAGGTCGGATAATCCACGATTCCGGTTGCCGGGAGGTTGAAGATACGCTGAAAAGCCCGCACCTGTGCAGCGGTCTGGGGACCGAAGATACCGTCGGCAGAGGTTTTCGGGATAGCAGGGTAGTTCTGTGCAATGCGGTTTAACTGCTCCTGCATCTGTCGAACCTTTGTGCCGGATGCACCGATTGTCAGGTCATAACCAGGCCAGGAGGATGGGACGCCGCTGATGGCCTGGGCTGCGTTGATATACATGTCGTTGCCGTAATAGTAGCGGATGATCTCAATCGCGCTGTAGCCCTGATCACCGAGATATTTGGAGCCCCACTGGGAGAGACCCTGACAGCTGACGCGATTTCCGTCGCAATAGCTGGTAAAGATCGGCTGCCGCACGCCGGGTCGGGAGAGATAATTTGCAAAAATGGAGTCCACGAGGCGGTCGATGTTGCTGTAGATATTTCTGCCGTAGATGAATTTCTGGTCGTAGGCGGTGGAAGAGGTGATGGTAAAGGAATAGCCCTTTGCACGATACCATTCTGTGTATACACGATTCAGGGTAAAGGACTGAATGACGAGGATGTTGGCGTAGATAGTGCTCTCCGGCCAGGTTGCATAGATTTCGGAAGAAGCGACGTTTTTGATATAGTCTTTATAGCGGACATAGTAGTTTGGAGCGCTGGAATCGTCGGGAAGACCGTCGTGGACGATGATATATTCCGGGATGACGACGCGGCTTAAGACGATTTCTCCGGTTTCGGCTTCGGTTTTGATCTCAGCTTCCGGGATTTTGGCAGGATATTCACCGTAAAGCGTGTGATCCGGGATGAAAATGTCCTGTTCTTCGGGAGTGTCGGAAACTGCGGTGGGTGTCATGGAAACCGGAAGAATGCTGGATTCGTCCGGCAGAATTTCAGCGCCGTTGATACGGACGGGCTCGTAACCGTCCGCTTGTACTTCGATTATATAATCGGTGTATGGCCGCGGATTGGAAGGACTCTGGGAATAGGCGGGATTGGGCGCAGGCAGCAGGACGGACGTTGTCTGTCCGGATTCATCGGTAGTAAGAGTTTCAAGAATCTGTTCCGGGGAAGCACTGTCGGAGATCGTAACAGCAGCGCCCACAACCGGGAAAAAACCGACAGAAGAAGTTACGCAGATCATCAGGGAGCCGGGATAACCGGTTTCTTCTGCTGCAGCACAGGAAAGCTGTGGCATAAAAGTACCTCTCATATCCAGAATATGTGATAATAAGATATGCCGGAGATAGAAAAAATGATACGATGGTCTGCTCTAAACGTCAGCCGCCGAAAACCTGCCAGCAGCGCTGCGATCGACATATATCGAACGCTGGTTGCAACGGACTCTGATCAAAGCCCGTGCCGAACACCAGCCAAAGCCGAAAGCTGCGCAAACGAAAAAAACAGCGCCCGTCGGTTATACGATAACCTGGCGGGCGTTGTTTTTTCCGGATAACCGGATCTTTTACAAAGCGTACAGTTGATTCGTTTAATCAAGATTCAGACAACGTTTCATTACATAGTTGCAGATCCAGAAAGCAGGAACGCATAGAACCAGATTTGCGAACAGGGAAATCAGCATAATTGACCAGTAAATGGAGGCAAAATCAGTCATCGGATTCGCAGAAGTCGATTGAAGGATGAACACGCCTGCGGTCGTAGGCGTAGTCAGAAGCATCATAGCGGTCGAAAGGATGGTGCTCAGCCCGAGATAGCACAGGATGGATGCGAGCACCTTGTGGATGGAAAACAGCTGTCCCAAAGAGATCGAGGCATAGATGGTAAGCAGGGAAAAGACAGAGCTGATGATCATCACGGGAATTGCCAGGAAGAGTATGGATGGAACAGTGAAAATCGTGTGGTACGACTGGAACATTGTCCGAAGCTCCAACAGATCTTCCGGAGAAAAATATGCCATTGTGGGCAGGGCAATCAAGGTGATCAAGGTAATTGCACCAACCAACAACAAATCGATCAGATAAAACCAGATGGTTCCGATGGTCAGCTTGGAGACAATCAGCATCCAGGGCTTGACAGGGAGCGTGTGCATCAGATAGCCCTCGTCGGTATAGAGATTTTTATAAAAACGGATAGCAAAATAGATTGTCAGGATCATGGAAAGACCGCTGAGAATCAGGATGTATGCGATGTAAAGTACAAAGTTTCGCACATTGAGATCTGTGCCGGCGCTAGCCTGGTCAGCAACGGAGAAGTATACGAGGCTGGCGGCGGAAAGCAGTACCGTGATAGTGAGCAGAAGGGCAGGAACTTTAAACGTATCTTTCCATTCATGGGAAATCAGTTTTGTGAGCATGAGAATACCTCCCGGAAATAAGAGTCTACGGACTGATGGCGGGTGTCCCGGATCTTCTCCACGCTGGAAGAGAGAATGATCTGTCCGTCTTTCAGAAAAATAACATCGTCCAGAAGCTGCTCGACGTCCGCAATCAAGTGTGTGGAGAGCAGAATTGACGCATCCTCGCTGTAATCCTGGATAATGGTCTTTAAAATGTAATCACGCGCGGCGGGATCGACGCCGGCGATCGGCTCGTCCAGAATATAGACCCTGGCGCGGCGGCTCATGACCATGATCAGCTGCACCTTTTCACGGGTTCCCTTCGAGAGCGTCTTTAAGGGGCTGGACGGATCGATGTCGAGCTTTTGCAACATTTCCTCCGCCTTTGCAGCGTCAAAGTCTGTATAAAAATCCCTGAAAAAAGAGAGCAGTCCCTTTACCCGGACAGTATCGGGCAGATAGGTGCGCTCCGGCAGATACGAAACGATCGCCTTGGTTTCGGGACCGGGAGCCTGGCCGCAGATGAAAATTTGTCCGGACGAGGGTACCAAAAGTCCGTTGATGAGTTTGATCAGTGTGGATTTGCCGCTGCCGTTGGAGCCTAAAAGCCCGACCATCCTGCCGGGAGCGATTTCGAGGCTGATATGGTCAAGCGCTGTTTTTTTGCCGAAGCGCTTGCTGACGTCCTGCAGACGGAGCAGGGTATCGGATGTCTGTGTCATGAATTTTCCTCCTTTTTGGCCAAAAGCAGCCGGATACTATCGTCTTTCTGATAGCCGAGATGCTGCATCCGCGTCAGAAACTGACTGATCTGAAGCTCTGCCAGCTCACTGCGCACCTGTTCAATCAAAGCAGTATCTTCGGTGACCGTCCGCCCGCTGGTGCGACGCGTGACAATCAGACCGGTACGCTCCAGCTCGGTGAAGGCTTTCTGCATGGTGTTCGGATTGACGCTTGCCTGTGCAGCGAGGTCGCGGACACTGGGAAGCCGGGAGCCGGGCGGATAGAATCCGGATACGATTTCATGCTTGAGCCGGTCAACAATCTGGGCGTAAATAGGTCTGTCTGAATCAAGTTCCCATGGCATGTGAACACCTCCTTGCTTGTATGATTGATTTAATACAATAATACTTAAGCGGAACCCATTTGTCAATCCCTTGCGCGATATTCGGAAATAGGGTAATATAAAAGGTAAGACTATTGGAAATGACCGCCTGATCGGGAGCGTCCTGGCAGGCAAAATTGTGCAGAAAGGGGAACGCAAGTGAGAAGACTGGAAGAGCAGATTCTGACAGAAAAATACCGCAGAATAGAAGGAAAGCTGACGTTTTCTGTTCGGTTGGCAGCGCTGTCTGTTGCGCCGGGGGAAGCTGCAGAGGGCGCGTTTACCATTTTTGCATCACAGGAAGGAATCCCGGCACAGGGCTATGTCCTGACAAAGGATGAGCGGATGGAGTGTAAAACGGAGTGGTTCAACGGCGTGCAGGAGAAAATCGTGTACCGATTTTGTGCAGACGGGCTGCAGGAGGGCGACAGCCTGCAGGGACAGTTCCTGATCGTATCGGACTACGGGGAATACACGTTGCCGTGGAAGGTGACGGTGCGCAGAGAGGCGGCAGCAGGAATTGCAGGAAAAGTCTCGACGCTTGCCGGATTTACAGAGCTTGCGCGCACGGACTGGAAAACGGCGGTACAGTTTTTTTACAGCAAACCGTTTGCAGAAATCTGTAAAAAAGAAGGCGAAAAGACCTGGCTTTTGTACCGGGGGCTGTCCGCCGGATACTATAACAGCTCCAACGTCGAGACATTTCTGGAGGAAACCGGCTGCAAGCAGGCACTGACCTTTACTGCTGCCAAACCGGAAATTCAGGTCAAAGACGTACAGGAAACGGTACGGGAAGAGCTGCAGATTTTAAAAAATGGCTGGGGACCGGTCAGCCTGAAGGTACAGACAGAGGACGATTTTTTGTTTCTGGAAAAAAACAGAATCGGGGAGGATGACTTTTTAGGCAATCTCTGTCGCCTGCCGGTTTATATATCGGAAGAAAAGCTCCATGACGGGAAAAATTTCGGGACGGTAACGGTTTCGTGGAGCCGGGGCAGCTTTTTGGTCGGTGTCACAGCGACCCGCCGGAAAACGGGATTGTCTGCGGAAACCGAAAAAAAAAGCCGCCAGAAAAAATATACGATCCGTCTGACAGAGCTTTATTTAAAGCTGCGCGCAAAGCAGATCGACCTGGCAGACTGGCAGGAAAAGGTGCGGGAATGTGTGGAAGAGCTGGCTGTCCTGGATCGGAAAAGTATCGTGCCAAAGCTTTTTTCCGCACAGCTGTTATTGACGGAAAACAAAACAGAAGAGGCCGGCTGGATGTTAAAACAGTTGCGCCCGATGCTGGAGGGAGAAAGCCCGGCGGTCGTCAGCTATTATCTGTATCTGACGACACTGTACGATAAGCGCGAGGAGTATGTGAAGCGTGCCGCCGCGCGGGTGGAGGAAATTTATACCCGTTACCCGGAAGAATGGCGGATTGCGTGGCTGATGCTGTTTTTATCCCATGAGATCAACCGGAGCACCTATCGGAAGTGGCAGTTTTTGCAGGAACAGTTCCAGAAAGGCTGCGTAAGCCCGCTGTTGTATCAGGAAGCGGTGCTTTTGCTGAACGCAGATCCGGCGCTTTTGACGGGGCTAGACCCGATTGTGCGCAGGGTTTTAGTTTATGGCGCACGGAAAGGGCTTTTGAATGAAAATCTCTGCGGACAGGCTGCAGAGCTTGCCTGCCGGGAAAAATATTTCGAGCCGGTTTTGTTTGAAATTCTGGAGCGCAGCTGGGAAAAAAAGCAGTCCCCAGCCATTTTGCAGGCGATCTGTTCGTTATTGATCAAAGGAAACAAATGCGAGCAAAAGTGGCATGTCTGGTATGAAAGAGGTGTGGAAAACAAGCTGCGCGTCACGCGTCTGTATGAATATTATCTGTTGAGCACCGATCTGTCGCGGGATATTGAGCCGCCCAAAAGCGTGCTGCTGTATTTTGCCTACCAGTGCAACCTGGACTGGGAATATGCGGCGTGGCTGTATTCGTGCGTGGAGCGATGCAAGACAAAGGACCCGGAGCTTTACATCACCTACAAGCCGGAGATGGACCATTTTCTGCTGGACTGTCTGAATAAGGGAAGAATCAACCGGCATTTGTCTTGGCTGTACAGGGAAAATTTGCCGGCGTTGGCGCTTGACAAAACGCAGGGGGAGACGATTACTTCACTGCTCGGAAGCACTGAAGTTGTATTGAACCGCAAGGAGTGCCGCAAGCTGATCATCGTTCATCGCAGACTGAAAGGCGAAGAGACTTACTGGCTGCAGGATGGAAAAGCCTGCGTGTCTGTTTACGATCCGGAGGATTTGCTTTTTACAGAAGACGAAGAGCAGAACCGCTGTCTGGTGACTGTTGACAGGAAAGAGCTGCTTTCGTTTCAGGATGTGGTTTCTGCCTGGGGAATGGAAGCACTGCGGGAATGGGGCACAGAGAGCATTGCGTTTTTATTGGAAGCGGAAAAAAGAAAGCTTTCGGAACTCGATCAGATCGCCGTCTGGACGAAGCTTTGTACAAACAGACAGCTGGAGGATGTTTACGGGCAGGAGCTTCGCTGCCGGCTGGCGGTGTGGCTGTCCGAACAGGAGAAAAATAAGGAGCTGAACGCCTTTTTGCGGACACTGTCCAAAGAGCAGATTGCGGAAAAGGACAGGCTCTGCATGGCGCGACTGATGATTCTGCACGGTTTTTATGACAAAGCATATGAGTGGCTTGCCGGTCAATGCTTTTGCAAACTTGAGCCGGCGGAGCTGATGCGCCTTTGCAGCAGACTTCTGGCAAAAGAAAGCCATCTCGAAGAAAAGCGCCTGATGCTTCTGTGTGCGCAGGCTGCGCTGAACGGAAAATATGACGATCGGATTTTACAGTATCTGGCGGATGCTTACGAGGGAAGCTGCAGCGAGCTGGAAGTGCTATTGCAGGCGGCAAAAAATTTTGAAATCGACATCTGGAAAATCAACAGGAAGCTGCTGGTTCAGCTATTGTTTACCGGGCAGGATGTGACGGAGCGGATGGATCTTTTGCGGGATTATATCAGTGCGGGCGGCAGTCCGGAGCTGGAAGAGGCATTTTTGTACCGCTGCGCCTATGCAAATGTGATTTTAAAGCAACCGATCCACCGATATATGGTGCAGATGATTTTGCGGCTCTGCAGATGGGGTGCAAAGGTAAGCAGGCTGTGCAAAATTGCGGCGCTGCAGTATTACGCCAAAAACAAAGGCATGTTAGAGGAAAAAAACCGCGGTCAAGTGGCTAAAATTATCAGGGAGCTATTTGAAGAAAACTGCCTGCTTCCGGTGCTGCAGCAGTTTGCAGACCTTGTGCCGGAGGTTTGGGAGATTCTGGACAAAACCTTTGTCGTATATGAGGGAGAACCCGAAAAACAGCTGGTTTTGAACTATCGGAGAGTGGAAGGAGAACTGGCGGAAGCGCAGTATCATGAAATGGAGCTTCCATGCGTCTGCGACGGCATTTATGCGGCGGGATTTATTCTGTTTCCGGGAGAGCGGCTGCAGTATTATATCACAGTGTCCGAAAGGCCGGAGAAAATTTTGGAAAATGGCATGTTGCTTGCGCAGGAGGAAGCCGCAGAGGCAATGCAGGGCAGGTACGCATGGCTTTATGAAATGGCACAGGCACAGCTTTTGCAGGAGGATTTATCGGCGCAGAAGGAGCGGACGCAAAACTACCTGTATACCGCGTTTTGTGCAAAACGGCTGTTTGGAATGCTGAAATAGGGAGAAGGAGATATGTTTTTAGAACACAGGGAAAAAGAAGAAAACAAACGGCAGGCAACGGCAGGCTATGATCTGACGGATGCATATGCGCAAATCAGCTATTGTCTGCCGGGAGAACCCTGTCCAAAGACGATCAGCCTGCAGGCGGATCAGGAGCAGTATCTGATTCCGGCGCTGCTGGGACGGTATACCGATCAAGACCTTTGGGTGTACGGACCGAAAGCGCAGGCAGCGGCAGCGACTGGAGAGGTTTTTCTCGCTGACGGACTGCTGACGAAGGCAGCACACCAGGAAATGGTGGAGGTAGGAGGACAGAACTATAGTTCGATTGCACTGCTTTCTCTGTTTTTAAAACGGACGATGTCGCTGCTTGCACCGATCGTGCGCCCGGAACGCCTGCAGGCGCTCGTCTTTTCTGTACCGGAGGTGTCAGTCCCCGTATTGTCAGCGGTGACGGATGCGGTCGGCATGCTCGGTCTGAAAAATACGAGTCTGTTTCTGATCGGACGCGCGGAGAGTTTTTTCTATTATAATATCTGCCAACCCGAAGAGCTCTGGAAACAGGACGTGCTTCTGTGTGATTTTTCCGGCACGTTTCTGCACACGCTTCTGTTTACGGCAAACCGGAAAACATCTCCGGTTGCCTGCTTTGTGGAGGAAGCGGACTGGAAGGAAGTGGCGGCAGGCAGAGAAGATCTGGATCAGTGCTTTTTAGAGACAATGAAAGCGGTGATCGGCGATAGAAATATTAGTTGTGTCTACCTGATTGGCGAAGGCTTTTTGGGAGAATGGTATCAGGAATCGCTGCGGTTTCTATGCCAGGAACGCCGGGTGTTTCTGGGCAACAACCTTTACAGCAAGGGAGCCTGTTATGCGGCGCGTCAGCGTATGACGCCCGGCAGTGTTTCTGAAGACTATGTGTTCCTCGGAAAAGACATGTTAAAGGCGAACATCAGCCTGTATGTGGAAAAGCGCGGACAGGACAGCTGCCAGCCGCTTCTGGATGCCGGGACAAACTGGTACGATGCAAAGGCGGAGATCGACTTCTTACTGGAAGAGGAGAATCGCTTTTCACTGCGGATTACACCGCTAAACGGCGGCGAGATCCGGGATGTGGAGATCGCGCTGACCGGACTTCCACAGCGTCCGGCGCGCACAACGCGTATCCACCTGCAGATCGACATGGCGGATCTGACGACGCTGCGCCTGAACATGGAAGATTTCGGCTTCGGAGAGTTCTTCCCGGCGACGCACCAGTTCTGGGAGAAGACGATTTCGATCGGGCAGCCGGATACTGCGGCAGGCAGCAGCACTGCAGCCCAGGCGTCAGCAGGTGCCGATACGACAGACACTGCAACTGTGGCGTCAGAACAGAGTGCAGCAGGCGCTGATGCAAAATCCGCTGCGCCGCCGGTTTTGGCAGAATCATAGACGAATTTTAGAGGAAAATCATGGGACGTGTATATCTGTGTCTGGGGCAGAACGCAGAATTGCCCTACTATTTTGAAAAAGCAAAAGTACATATCTGGAATATCGAAGAACTGTGCTATTTTATTCGGGAAAACGCATGGATAATGGAGCCGGAGCTGCTGACAAAAGAGCTGATCGACTGGGTTGCGCAGCAGTGCGGTTTGCCAAAGCTTGCGGTGCTGTTAAATGACAGCCTGAAAGAAGAGGACTGTGTGACGGCGTTTGCGGCATGTCTGTTTTCGTATACCGGATACTGTCCGCAGGAGCAGGCGCTGCAGGTGCAGAAAATCCTGCAGACGAATGCGGGAAACAACGAAACCGACCGGGCGAAGGCACGGGGGGATTATTTCCTCGAATCCGGAAAATATTTCCGCGCGCTGCAGGAATATGAGCCGCTGATGAAACAGCTGACCGGCGCAAAGCCGGAGATCGTCGGGAGTGTGTATCATAATGCGGGCTGCGCTTATGCAGGTCTGTTTTTGTTCGATCGGGCGGCTGCCGCGTATGAAAAAGCGTGGAAGCTTCTGCGGGATAAAAGAAGCGCGGCCGGATTTCTGGCGGCAAAACGGATGGGACTGTCTGAGCAGGAATATGTGGATTTTCTGGCGAAAAATCCAGAGCTGTACCAGATTTCGCTTCTGGTGGAGGAACAGCTAAAGGACTGCAGGCAGAAATGGCAGGGTACGCCAGGACAGGCCTTTTGTGCGTCCATGGAGGGGGCTTTGCAAAATGGTTCCGGAGATATTTGCCAAAAGCAGCTGGCAGATAAAATCAAAGAGCTGGAAAAAGAATACCGGGAAGCGGTTTCGTGATACCGGAGTTGTTATCGTAAGATGAGGCAGCCACACGTCAGTGCAGCTGCCTCATCTTTTCTGTAAAAGGAACATAAAAATTCCTGGCGGCTTGTATTTACAGCTTATGAAAAGCCGGTACCCGTTTCTCAAATGTGCAGTAATAAGAGAATCCGCACGCTTTCAGCACGTCAGCCGCGCGGTCGAAATGGCGTCCAATATCCTCCGGGCGGTGTGCATCGGAGCCGACTGTGATGATCTCACCGCCTTTTTTGCGGTACTGACGGATGAATTCGGTGCAGGGATGCTGTTCCTTTAAGCCTTTATCCAGACCGGCGGTGTTGATTTCGATGCCTTTGCCGTTGGCGATCAGCGTTTCAATGATGGGGTCAAAAATATCTGCATACTGCCCATAGCAGTAGTTTAAATCCTTTGTTTTGCTGTAACGGATCACATAGTCGATATGTCCGTAAATATCGAAATTGGTAAAGGAGCGGATGGATGTCAGGATTTCATTAAAGTAGGCGCGGTAGCCCTCCTCAGTTGAGATTCCTTCATAATAAGAGGGAAAAGCAGGATCCTGATGCTGTACGACATGGGTGGAGCCGATGATAAAGTCAAAATCATAGGATCTTGCGTAGTCGGAAATTTCTTTGAGGTAATCTGGCTGGAGTCCCAGTTCAACGCCGAATTTAATATTAATCTGTTCCCCGAATTTCTCCCTGGCGCGGAGCAGATCATAGAGATAGGAATCGGTATTTAATAAAAACATGTCTTCGGGACACTCTTCGGAAGCAGGATAGTGCAGGTCCATATGCTCGGTAAAGCATATTTCCTGATAACCGAGTGCGATGGCGCGCGCTGCCATGTCCTGCATGGGCGCTCTGGAGTCTCCGGAAAAGCTGGAGTGCATATGATAGTCTGCTAAAATTGGCATGAAAAACTCCTCCTGTTGGTGTTTGTTGATTTTTCATTCCAAAGTATAGCATAAAAACGACGTATGTTTCCAATATTTTTAATTTTACATCTTGATATTTTGAAACAAATTAGGTAGAATAATTGTGCTGATAAAATTTTGTCAAGCACACTGCCCTTTGATCGGACAGCTTGTCTGACAAAAGAATTTCAAAACATTTTTAGGAGGAAACTAAAATGGCAGTAAAAGTAGCAATTAATGGTTTTGGCCGTATCGGTCGTCTGGCTTTCAGACAGATGTTTGGCGCAGAAGGATTTGAGATCGTTGCAATCAACGACCTGACATCTCCCAAGATGCTGGCTCACTTACTGAAATATGATTCCACTCAGGGCAGATATGCACTGGCTGATAAGGTTGAAGCAGGCGAAGATTCCATCATCGTTGATGGCAAAGAGATCAAGATCTACGCTAAGGCTAACGCAGCAGAGCTTCCTTGGGGCGAGATCGGTGTTGACGTAGTTCTGGAGTGCACCGGCTTCTACACCTCTAAGGCTAAGGCTCAGGCTCATATCGATGCAGGCGCTAAGCACGTTGTTATTTCTGCTCCTGCAGGCAACGATCTGCCTACTATCGTTTACAATGTAAACCATGAGTCCCTTACCAACGAAGATACCATCATCTCCGCTGCATCCTGCACAACTAACTGTCTGGCACCTATGGCTAAGGCTCTGAACGACAGCTTCCCGATCCAGTCTGGTATCATGTGCACCATCCACGCTTACACTGGCGATCAGATGACTCTGGATGGCCCTCAGAGAAAAGGCGATCTGAGAAGATCCCGTGCAGCAGCTGTTAACATCGTTCCTAACAGCACTGGCGCAGCTAAGGCAATCGGCCTGGTTATCCCTGAACTGAACGGCAAGCTGATCGGTTCCGCTCAGCGTGTACCTACCCCTACAGGTTCTACCACCATTCTGACTGCAGTTGTTAAGGGCAACCCTACAAAGGAAGCAATCAACGACGCTATGAAGGCTGCTTCTAATGAGTCCTTCGGTTACAACACCGATGAGATCGTATCCAGCGATATCGTTGGCATGAGATATGGTTCTCTGTTCGATGCAACTCAGACCATGGTTCTGCCTATCAACGACGAGCTGTCTGAAGTACAGGTTGTTTCCTGGTACGACAACGAGAACTCCTACACCAGCCAGATGGTTCGTACCATCAAGCACTTCGGCAAACTGCTGAACGCTTAATTGGCGTTAGGCTTTTTCGTATAAGACAAAGGCCATTGGAGGTCCGGTCTGAGAAGGACCGGGCCTCTTTTCATCGTATCGGAAACTTTGTTTCCATACGATAACAGTTAAAATTTCAGGAGGTTCCTATCATGGGCTTAAACAAGAAAACCGTTGATGACATCAACGTAAAAGGCAAAAGAGTTCTGGTAAGATGCGACTTTAACGTTCCGTTAAAGGATGGCGTGATCACAGATGAAACTCGTATCGTTGCAGCGCTTCCTACAATCAAGAAGCTGATCAACGATGGCGGCAAGGTTATCCTTTGCTCTCATCTGGGCAAAGTAAAGAACGGCCCCAACGAAGGCGAGTCTTTAGCTCCTGTAGCAGTAAGACTGTCCGAGAAGCTGGGCAAAGAGGTAAAATTCGTTGCAGATTACAATGTAACCGGCGAAGCAGCTACCAAGGCTGTTGCTGAAATGAAAGACGGCGATGTTGTTCTGCTGCAGAATACCCGTTTCCGCGGCAAAGAAGAGACCAAGAACGGCGAAGAGTTCAGCAAAGAGCTGGCTGATCTGGCTGATGATTATGTATGCGATGCATTCGGTTCTTCTCACAGAGCACATGCATCTGTTGCAGGCGTGACCAAGTTCATCACCGAAAAAGGCGGCTCCAATGTTGTTGGTTATCTGATGCAGAAAGAAATCAACTTCCTGGGCAATGCAGTTGAGAACCCGGTTAGACCTTTCGTAGCGATTCTGGGCGGCGCTAAGGTTGCAGATAAGTTAAACGTTATCTCCAACCTGCTGGAGAAGTGCGACACTCTGATCATCGGCGGCGGTATGGCATTTACTTTCTTAAAGGCTCAGGGTCTTGAGATCGGTAAGTCTCTGGTTGACGAAGAGAAGATCGACTACTGTAAGGAAATGATGGCTAAGGCTGAGAAGCTGGGCAAGAAACTGATTCTGCCTGTAGACGCAGCTGTAGCTGACGCTTTCCCGAACCCGATCGATGCTGAGATCCCGGTTGACTATGTTGATGTTGAGAATATCCCTGCTGACAAGATCGGCCTGGATATCGGACCGAAATCTGCAGAACTGTTCGCAGAGGCTGCTAAGACAGCTAAGACTGTTGTTTGGAACGGACCTATGGGTGTATTCGAGAACCCTGTTCTGGCAAAAGGTACTATCGCTGTAGCGAAGGCTCTGGCTGAAACAGATGCTACCACCATCATCGGCGGCGGTGACTCCGCAGCAGCTGTAAACCAGCTTGGTTTCGCTGACAAGATGAGCCACATCTCCACTGGCGGCGGCGCTTCCCTGGAATTCCTGGAAGGCAAAGAGCTTCCCGGCGTAGCAGCAGCAGACGACAAAGAGTAAACAAAGGAGACCAATTTATCATGGCAAGAAGAAAGATCGTAGCCGGCAACTGGAAGATGAACATGACTCCCAGCCAGGCTGTAGAACTGTGCAATACCTTAAAAGACCTTGTAAAATCTGACGATGTAGACGTAGTTTACTGCGTACCTGCAATCGACATCGTACCTGTAGTAGAAGCTGTAAAAGGCACAAACGTTGAAGTTGGCGCAGAGAACATGTACTTCGAAGAAAAGGGTGCTTACACCGGCGAAATCTCTGCAGACATGCTGCTGGATGCTGGCGTAAAATACGTTATCATCGGTCATTCCGAGAGACGTGACTACTTCAAAGAGTGTGACTGCCTGCTGAACAAGAAGGTGAAGAAGGCTCTGGAAAAAGGTCTGATCCCGATCCTTTGCTGCGGCGAGACTCTGGAGCAGAGAGAAATGGGCGTTACCATGGACTGGATCCGTCTGCAGATCAAATCTGATCTGGCTGATGTTACCGCAGATCAGGTTAAGGGCATGGTTATTGCATACGAGCCTATCTGGGCAATCGGTACCGGCAAGACTGCTACCACCGAGCAGGCAGAAGAAGTCTGCAAGGGTATCCGTGAGTGCATCGCTGAGATGTATGATACCGATACTGCAGAAGCTGTTCGTATTCAGTACGGCGGTTCTGTAAATGCCGGCAATGCAGCAGAGCTGTTTGCACAGCCTGATATCGATGGCGGTCTGGTTGGCGGCGCATCTCTGAAGGCTGATTTTGGCAAAATTGTAAATTACAAATAAGATCTGACTTTGTGCAGAGACAGGGCTGGCGCTTCGGCAATATTTGTCGGGCGTCAGCCCTTTTTTATCGTATGAAAACTTCATTTCCATATGATAAAAAACGCTCCGCGAGGATGCGCACTCGGCGCAAGGGTAGATGGTTGCCGA
>NZ_JBKVPW010000019.1:0-2794 GCF_046968865.1 Gallintestinimicrobium sp.
ATCCATGGTCTTATTATATCACTTCTGGCAGTATCGCGCCTACTTTTCTGTGCGGTATTGCCCTATATTTTCCTCGTTTTTTCATTCTTACAGCATAGGCGAAAAGCCGCCTGATGATAATTTCATTAGGCGGCTCTCATTTGAGTTTACAAATTTAATTTTTGAGAGAAACAAGTTCTCCTGTTTCCGCGGAGCGGAATGCAGCTTCGATAGTTTTCAGCACTTTCCGCACCTGCCAGGGCTGTACGATCAACTCTGCTTTTCCGTCGATCGCATCCCGCACATTTTTGTAGTATTCCGACCAATCGGCTTCCACGTCCGGAAGCTCACTCTCAAGCTTCACGTTATCCGGCCTGGGCGCAAACGTCCTGGTTGGACCGGCCGAGGTCATAATAATCTCAGACTTTGTCTCCACTGTGCTGTCCAGCCGGATGATCCCGCCGCTTCTGGAAAAATCGTTCACATAGGCAGTTGCCTCATCGCCAAGCAGAAGCCATCTTGGAAGCTCTTTGAGTACAAATGTCCCTATCTCCACTTGAACGTGACTGCCATCCTCCAAATCAAACACGAGGAAGAAATAGTCCTCCACCTCCGTAGTTTTTACATTGCTGGTCTTGCAGAATACGCTCCTGAAATTGTCATATCCCAGCATCCACATCAACTGATCGATAAAGTGAACGCCCCAGTCGTACAACATGCCGCCGCCGTGCTTCTTTTCACCGCGCCAACCGAACATTACTCCACCGGATCCATGCAGTCTGGACTGGATGGAATACACCTTTCCCAGTTCCCCGGAATCAAGGATATCCTTAACGATCCGGAAGTCCTTGTCCCAACGGCGGTTCTGATGTACGGTGAAGAGTTTCCCGTTGCGACCAGCCGCGGCAATCATCTGATCCAGCTCGTCCACGTTCAAAGCGGCAGGCTTCTCGCAGATGACATGCTTGCCGGCATTCGACGCGGCAATGCAGATCTCCATGTGACAGTCGTTCGGCACGGCAACCAGAACAGTGTTGATGTCCTCACACGCAAGCAAATCCTCCAGGGACGAAAATCCCCTGAGCCCGCTTTCCTCCGCCACCTGTACCCGCACGGGGTCAATGTCGTAAGCGCCTACCACCTGAACCCCTTCAATTTTGGAAGCGTTTCGGTGATGAAATCCGCCCATTCCTCCGTAGCCAACAATTCCCAATTGAATCCCCATGTTCATTTTCCTCCATTCTTTGCTGCATTTTTGCGCTGCGTTTGATTTCCTGAAAACAACTTTCATCCGATCGGATGGGACAAATTCACAATCATGCCCGGCCTTTTGAAAACATTATATCTTTCGAAACACATACTTACAATTAACATGATTATTTATCCTCATATACTGTTGAACAACTGCAGCATTTTAAAAAGATGTTCCGAGAATATTTTCCTTGGAACTTGAAAATATGGTATCCGCTCAAGTCTCCTCAATCCATATCTCTTTGCCAGTCGCACAGTTCAGTGGAATATCCGGTTGGTTCTGGAAAATCAGACAGCTTGATTCCGTCACTCCGTAATTTGCTTCAAAATACTGTTCCGCATAACATTTCATAAATCATTAATTCATAAAACTTGTAGGCCTTGCAGATTTGGAAATCACTCACTTTAGAATAAAACAGATTTTCCCTCGTGTCTTGCTGAAATCAATTTTGGCCAATATCTGACAGCTTTTTAAGGCAACACCGCACAAAGAAAAAATATGATATAATAATACTATGGATAAGCAGATGAGTCTGTCGGGCCTGAGCGATGAATTGAGCCAGGTGCGGACAAAGAAGAAAGAATTTCTGAGTCAGATAGAGCGCATCGTGCCGTGGGGAGAGTGGATCGAACTGATCCGGCCGCACTATTACAAAGGAGAGCGCGGCAATAAGCCCTACGATCTAGAACGGATGCTGCGGATTTATCTGGTTCAAAACCTGTATGATCTGTCGGACAAGGCAACGGTAGCGGAAGTGATCGACAGCCGTGCATTCTCGGAATTCTGCGGAGTGGAATCGAGCAATCAGGTGCCGGACGGAGATACACTGGGTCGGTTCCGGAATTTGCTGCTCCGCAGCGGGCTGCAGGAGAAGTTGTTTGCGCAGGTGGTATATCTGCTGCAGGAAAGAGGCCTGCTGCTGAAGAAGGGAACCATAGTGGACTCTACCCTGATCGCAGCGCCGTCCTCGACAAAGAACAGGGAAAAGAAACGAGACCCGGAAGCGCACTCGGTGAAAAAGGGGAACAGCTGGCACTTCGGCTATAAAGCTCACATCGGCGTGGATAAAGACAGCGGGTTGGTTCACACAGTAAAGGTCACCAGCGCCAACATCCATGATGTGACGATGGTGCCGGAGCTCTTAACCGGCGATGAGGACAGCGTATATGGCGACAGCGGCTGCCTGGGCGCTGAAAAGCGGGAAGACGCCGTTCTTTTCAATGTCAATGGCCAGGGCAAAAGGATCCGTTACAAAATCAACAGACGGCCCTCGCAGAGTAAACACGCAGACAATCGTTCCCGCGGGCAGATCAAACGCCGCGAAAAGGAGAAATCCTCCGTACGGGCCAAGGTAGAGCATGTCTTTGGGGTAGTAAAGGGCCAGCTTCGATACCGGAAAACTAGGTACCGAGGTCTGCGAAAACAGATTGCCAAATTGAATATCCTGTTCGCGCTGGCGAATCTGATTCTGGCTGACAGGCGATCCTGCCTGACGGCTTAAATCAGTGTGGCTGCAGCGCTGATGGAATGGCGTATATATGCCCTGCCGGGTGGAATCTTCCC
>NZ_JBKVPW010000019.1:5302-57814 GCF_046968865.1 Gallintestinimicrobium sp.
GGGAAGATTCCACCCGGCAGGGCATATATACGCCATTCCATCAGCGCTGCAGCCACACTGATTTAAGCCGTCAGGCAGGATCGCCTGTCAGCCAGAATCAGATTCGCCAGCGCGAACAGGATATTCAATTTGGCAATCTGTTTTCGCAGACCTCGGTACCTAGTTTTCCGGTATCGAAGCTGGCCCTTTACTACCCCAAAGACATGCTCTACCTTGGCCCGTACGGAGGATTTCTCCTTTTCGCGGCGTTTGATCTGCCCGCGGGAACGATTGTCTGCGTGTTTACTCTGCGAGGGCCGTCTGTTGATTTTGTAACGGATCCTTTTGCCCTGGCCATTGACATTGAAAAGAACGGCGTCTTCCCGCTTTTCAGCGCCCAGGCAGCCGCTGTCGCCATATACGCTGTCCTCATCGCCGGTTAAGAGCTCCGGCACCATCGTCACATCATGGATGTTGGCGCTGGTGACCTTTACTGTGTGAACCAACCCGCTGTCTTTATCCACGCCGATGTGAGCTTTATAGCCGAAGTGCCAGCTGTTCCCCTTTTTCACCGAGTGCGCTTCCGGGTCTCGTTTCTTTTCCCTGTTCTTTGTCGAGGACGGCGCTGCGATCAGGGTAGAGTCCACTATGGTTCCCTTCTTCAGCAGCAGGCCTCTTTCCTGCAGCAGATATACCACCTGCGCAAACAACTTCTCCTGCAGCCCGCTGCGGAGCAGCAAATTCCGGAACCGACCCAGTGTATCTCCGTCCGGCACCTGATTGCTCGATTCCACTCCGCAGAATTCCGAGAATGCACGGCTGTCGATCACTTCCGCTACCGTTGCCTTGTCCGACAGATCATACAGGTTTTGAACCAGATAAATCCGCAGCATCCGTTCTAGATCGTAGGGCTTATTGCCGCGCTCTCCTTTGTAATAGTGCGGCCGGATCAGTTCGATCCACTCTCCCCACGGCACGATGCGCTCTATCTGACTCAGAAATTCTTTCTTCTTTGTCCGCACCTGGCTCAATTCATCGCTCAGGCCCGACAGACTCATCTGCTTATCCATAGTATTATTATATCATATTTTTTCTTTGTGCGGTGTTGCCATAATTTCTTTTACTCTCCCCGGCCTAGTCGGGGGCTCTCGTTTCGCTAAAGTATATCAAAACAGGGAGGCACCGCTTGCACGATGCCTCCCTGCAGAAAGTTTACGTATCTGACCAAATGATTTCTGATATTTCTTTATGCTTCCTGATCAGCCTGCCATTTAAGATTTATTTTCGCAATAAAACCGTGACGTAGAAAAAACAGAAGCCAAGCCAAATCATTTGTTCAGCCCTGTATGAGAATACGATCCACCACCAGTTTTCTGAACTCCGGAGTCAGAGAGCAGAAGTACGCCGTAAAGCCCGTGACGCGTACCACCAGGTTGGGGTACTTGCTGGGGTCCTTGTCGGCTTCGAGAATCTGCTGGCCGTTCACAATATTGATGTTCAGCAGGGTGGCCCCCTGCTCGAACAGCGTCATGATATAGTCGGCGATCTTTTGCACAGCCTCCTCACCGCGCCCCATACCAGGGTCAAGCTCCAGCTGTACCGGCGCGGTATTCCCATAGCCCGGCTGCACCGCACAGATGGAATTGCTCATTGCGGTGAGGGCGCCGTCCTTGCGGAAGCCGGGGTGCGGGTTGGCCCCATGGTTGATCGGTTCGAAGGCGTGGCGGCCGTTGGGGGTGGCACCTACCTGCTTGCCGAGCACAATCGTATTCGACCAGCTGAACCAGCCGGGGATAAACTGGTAGCCCGGATACTTCTGGCTGACGGAGCGCACCTGGTTGGAGTATGACTCCGAAATTTTCACCGCCCACTGGTCGCTGATGGTGTTTCCGCCGCCGTAGCGGGCACTGCGGGAGAGCATCTGGCGTACAAGCTCACCGCCCTTATCCTGGAAATCTGTTTTCAGATGATGGTAAAGCGTCTCCCAGTCGATCCGCTTCTCCTCCTCCACCCGCTGCTGCAGTGCGCCAAAAGAGTCCGCCACCGTGGCAATAGCCGAGCCGTCCATGCAGAGGTTGTAGTACATGGCGCCGCCGCACGTCATATCCAGACCTTTTTCGATAGGACCATGACTGATCAGGTTCAACATCAGCTCCGGCTCGTTGTACTGTTGGTACCGCAGGTGGAACGCGATACCCTCGGCAGTTACCTCTACAGCCCGGGCCATATGTCTCTGGTACAGATCCCACAGCAGTTGTGTGGAGTATGGGCCCTTATGGCTCATCATCTCATCCATGGCAACCTCGAACACCTTAGCGCTGTTGATTTTGATGCAGTCATTCAAGCTGTACTCCATGCCGGGCAAGCTCATCCAGTGGCAGCCCACCGCGATCCTCTGCCGGGCAAGCGATTCGGGATAGCCCAAACGCATGAAGCCTCTGTTCAGGGCCTCGTCACCGGAAAAGCGCGGCCAGCCGTTCTTGTTCTTGAACAGGTAGTCCACCGCTTTGTTCAGGAACTTTCTGTCGATGTTTTCGTCCACTCTTACCGTGATGTTGCAAGCCGAATCCAGCTTATCCGCTCCCTCGAGCACCATATAGCTGAACTCGCTGAGCAGGGGATCGCCGTTTTCGTTTGTCCCTCCGATCTGGTAATAGTGCGGATCGTTGAGCAACAGACAAGCGATGTAGAAGATCGCCTCGTCCCTGGTGATCCTCCCCTCTTTCATGTCGGCATCGTAGTACTGTTTGAGCACGTCATCGAGCTGGAAACCCGCTCCGTCGCGGTTGTAGGTGCGGCTGGCCATGTTGAACCAGCAAACCCACTGACAGGCTTCCCGCATGGTTTTGGGCGCACCGTTGAGGATGTTGCGATTTACCTGCGCCATTTGAAGCAGGTTTTCCCGCAGGACCGGATGGCGCTCCACACGGGCCAGACGCTCGCTCTCCTCAATCGCGTGCGAGATCCAGTTCTGCACACCGTGCACCACAAGTTCCTCCGCGTCGTAAAACTCTGCGTGTTCGGGGTGCTTTTTGCGGTAGAAAGCCAGCTTTTCCAAGATCCCGCCCCAGCCAAGGCTCAACCCGATCCGGTAGTCGCCGCCGAAGTGCGCGTCCGAGCCGATCCCGGAGATAATGCCATACAGTTCCTGTTCCGGCTTGAGATCATCGTAGGGAAAATTCGGGTTCCAGTTCAGCCCCTTGTCCGGGGATTTCTCGTCAAACCAGATCATACTGAACATCCAGCGGCAGGTGAACGCGTCCACCGGATCAATGTAGACCGGGTGCTCAGTCATCAGCTTGTAAAAATTCTTGCTCCACCCGTCATACCCGTACCAGGAACCGTTCTCATGGTTCGGAATGCAATGGAACTGGTACGTCTCCGGAGCCGGGATGCTTCCATAGTCATCCCCGTCCTGATACACCTTCATGGTGGACTTCACCCTGGTTTCCTCAAGCTTTCTTTCCTTTAAAATTTTGATCCTGTCATCGTAGCTCATGGGAGCATCCGGCTGGAATATATTGATTCTGTTGACCATACAACCTCTCCCTTTCTTCGTCAGCCTACCCTCACGGAAAGTCCGGGCGTTTGAGCGGCCACCCATTTCAGGCGTGCTGCGCCTTCCTCTCCAGTGGGGCGGGTCCCGGCAAATGTATTGTCCATCTGCAGGGCGTCATACTTGCTCTCTCCCAGGGGATTGAACAGCAGAAGCTCATAATATTGAGCGCCTCCCAGGGTTCCCACGTAGTTGGCAATGCTGCCGATCTCCTCCTCCGTGTCGTTCACTCCGGGGATCACCGGGGTACGCACCAGATAAGGCTTGCCGGAAGCCGCCACCTTCTTTGCGTTCTCCAGGATTTGACGATTGCTCACGCCGGTCCAGCGTCTGTGCGCTTCCTCATCGAAAATCTTGATGTCGAACATCACCAGATCGAGGAAGGGCAGCATTCTTTCGTAGACGCTCCATGGCGCATGCAGGTTCGTCTCGATCGCCGTGGAAATTCCCTCCTTTTTCAGGGCCTGCAGCAATTCCAGGGCAAATTCTGGCTGCGTGGAAACCTCGCCGCCGGAGAGTGTTACGCCGCCGCCGGAATTCCGGTAGTAAGCCCTGTCCTGCAGGATCTCCTCCATCACTTCCTCAACGGTCATCTCCTTTCCGGACATGACGAGAGCACCGGAGAAGCAGTTCGCGGCGCAGGCTCCGCAGTGCTTGCAGGCGGTGCGATCGTACTGCAGGGCACCGTTTTTGCCGAGGGTTCTGGCTCCCGCCCTGCAGGCCTCCACACAGGCGCCGCAGCCAATGCATTTGTCCGGATAAATCATCAGCTGTGGCCGAACCGACAGCGTTTCCGGGTTATGGCACCATTTGCACGCCATGTTGCACCCCTTGAAAAACACTGTGGTGCGGATCCCCGGTCCGTCTTTCAGCGCAAACCTCTCGATCTCCGTTATGATTCCTTTCATGGATTCCTCCCCTTCCGTTGTCGTCTCGCACACCAGAACAGGGGGCTCTCCCGCCCGGGCAGAGTCCCCCCTGTTGCGTTTCGTCCCAAGGCGAAACGGCAAGTTCTTCCGTCACGCCGTGCTCTGTGCAAATATCCCTTGCAGCTTCCGCTTACCGGTCCAGTTCCTGAGCAGTGACTTCCCTGCCCAGCTGTGCAGATTTGTAAAACGCTTCGATGATCGCAACCACATTCATAACCTCGTCCTTCTGGATGGGGTATTCCTCCATGGTCATTTCCCCGTTGAGGACCTTCAGGATGTAGTTCATCTCGTGGATGTGGCCGGTGAAATCTGAGAGCTCCGTATATGGGTCGGGGAAAACTCTCGGCAAAACGTCGGCCTGGTAATTGCCCTGCGTCGTGAGCAGCTTGAGTCCATCGTCCCCAATGGTCAGACCGCCCTTGTCTCCGCAGATGCTGACAGTGTTGCTGTTGGGCAGATTCAGCGCCCAGGAGATCTTGAAAGTGACTGTCATGCCATTTTCCAGACGAATGTAGCCGTTGGCAAATTCCTCAACATCAAACTCTTTCATGTCGAACTTTCTGGGAGTGAACAGACCGGTGGGAGCTCCGCTCTCCGCATTGGAGAACTCAATATTCTTCTCCTTGTTGACGATCCTGGTCACAGCACTTCCACTGACGGAAACCATCTTCGGGTTACCGGAAATTGACATCAGGTAGTCGCACATATGAACGCCCAGGTCGCAGAAGGCGCCGCCCACATTTTCTTTCGCCATGTGGAACATGCCCCATCTCGGAACGCCGCGGCGCCGGACCAGGTTCAGATCCGCGTAGTAAATGTCTCCCAGGCAACCGCTTTTTGCCAGTCCGGCAGCCGCTTTGAAGTTACCCGTGAAACGCAGAGACTGGATGACAAACAGATGTTTCCCCGCCTTCTCCGCCGCGTTGAACATCTCCTCCGCATCCGCGCAGGTTACAGCCACAGGCTTTTCGCAGACTACATGGCAGCCCGCACGGAAACCGGCAAGGGTATACTCCTTGTGGTATGCGTTCGGTGTGCACACGGAGATGATGTCGGGTTTCTCCTCCTCCAGCATTTTATACGGATCCACATAGTACTTGGGGATCCCGTGACGCTCGGCGGTTTCTTTGGCGGCTTCCTCGCGGATATCTGCCACTGCGACAATCTTCACCTTGTCACCCATGGCTTTGTAGGCGGGAATATGTGCCGCGTTGCAAATCATACCGTTGCCGATGATGGCAACCTTATACTGCTTCATTACTCCTACTCCTCTTCCAAAAAAACATAATTTTTATTCGGCGCCGCGCCCGGATCGAGGGGGATACCCCCTGTGTGCCTCCAGACGGCAGCTCAGTATTCACCCGCAAGGCAGAGCTTGAGATGATCCATCGCCTGCTTGTTGTAGCGGCGGGGGTTGTCTGTGAACTCCAGCTCGACAGAAAGGTTCCCGTCATACCCGACATTCTTCAGCGCCTGAATCACAGCGGGATAGTCGGTGATGCCGCAGCCGGCGGGGATGTTGTTTCTGGAGACGGCATCGCTGTCTTTGCAGTGAACATTGAAAATACGTTTGCCTCCCAGCATGTAGATCGTCCATTCCGGATCGATGTGCTGCATGATCAGGTGGTTCGTGTCCAGCTGAATGCCGAAATCCGGGTCATCGACGTCCTTGAGCAGCTGCAGCATGGCGTGCGGTGTGGAGATCATGGAATAGGGGAAGCACTCCACGGACATGCGCAGCCCGTACCGCTTTGCAATGGCCAGACACTTGCGGTAACTGTCCATCAGGGTATCCCAGTCCTTCTGGTAGCAGTAGTCGGCGGGCATATGGTATCCCTGCTTGATCGCCGGTGCGGCGGGGTTGAACTTCCAGGGGGTTGCGCCGCAGGGCATCGGCACCAGCGTGGAGACAATCCGGCATCCGATCCACTTTGCGGCCTGTGCGGCCTTCTCGAAGTGCCTGACGCTGTCCTCCCTTTTTTCGCTGCAGGCGTCGTTCCACGAAGCGTCCTGGAAGACGAACACGTTGGGTTCAAGGCCGATGGAGCGGGAGTGATCCCCCAGCGCCCGGCAGGCTTCCTCCGTGAAGAATTCATCCAGTGCTTCCGGGGTTCCCAGATAGTCCACGCCCTCGAAGCCGAGTTCACGGATCTGATCCGCGATTCGGATCAGAGAGTCCCCATGCGGCATATCCTCCGGGATCGGCGTCCAACCCCAGGAAACGTTTGCAAGTTTCATGTAGCATCCTCCTCTTATATTACCCAATCGTCCAACAAGCGGTTTTTACTTCTTCCATTTTCAACGACCGGCTGGAGCGAATTCCCGCATCCAACATAGCGGCAGACCAAAGATTGTTATTGAGATCCATGGTGTAGTGTACCGGTTCTCCGGTCTCCAGGTGATGGAAGACCTCCTGAGCCAGGTTGGATCTTCCATCAGGCAGCGGGTAGTCGTCGGAGCAATACACCTTGCTGGGCGTTGTGGAATAACGATCGAGGTAAACACAAACGTTGGCATGAATGCCGTGATCGCCGCCGTTTTCCACAATCAGGGCGCCCTTTTCGCCCCAGACAATGGGCCCGGAGGGATAGCCGCTGCTTATGGTGTTCCAGGTTCCCTCCAGAATGGAAACCGCCTCGGGGTACCGAACCATCAGGGAGGCGTAGTCCTCCGCGTCGCCAAACCGGTGGTTAAAGTTCGCCTTCAAGCCATACACGCCCTGAGGCTTTTCGCCCAGGTACCAGTTGGAAAGGATGGTGCCGTAGCAGCAGTAGTCCAGCAAGCTGCCGCCTCCCGCCGCTTCCTGATGCCACCATTCCTTGCCCAGCTGCCGATCCGTCATGACCTGGCCGTAAGAGAACGGACCCATGGAATCCGGGTTGCGGAACTGGAAACGGTACACCTTTCCCACAACGCCTTCGCTGACAAGCTTCTGGCCCAGGCGGACGCTGGCCTGCCATGTGGTCGGCCAATTGATCATGCAGTCCGCCTTACCGATCCGGGAAGCGCGGGCAATAGCCATGGCGTGTTCAGTGGAATAGGCCAACGGCTTTTCCACCACCACGTGGATCCCGCGCATGAGGATCTCGGGGATAATGATTCCGTGAAACGCGTTCTCGCAGTTCACAAGGACAAGGTCGGGTTTGAGATCGAGAAGATCACGGTAATCCTCAAACACGCGGGTGAACCCACACTGCTCCTGACAGAGCTTCAGGTTCATGGAGCGGCTGGAGCTTTCAAAATATTCAGACTCTACCATCGGCTTGATATCCGAGGCACCGATCCATTCCACGCGCTCCGGCATGGACAGAAACGGCTTGATCTGACCCAAAACGTGCATGTGAGCGAAGCCCACCAGACCAATGCGATATTTCTTCATAACATTCACCTCATCTGTGATCAGTTCCCCTCTGCTCAGAAAGTGGTGTGCAGCGGGACAATGCTCTTTGTCTTGATCGCTTCCGGAATAGTGCACATGATGTCCACCACGTGTCTGGCGTGCTCCGGGGGCAAACCGACGGGACGGTCCTCCTCAATGGCATGGATCAGATCCTGAACCACCTTGCATTGGAAAAAGTTCATCTCAGAAGCCGGAACATCCCACTCCATAGGCTTCAGCCAGCCGCGAATACCGCGCTCCGGCGCATCAAGGTAAACTTCCAGCGAATCGAGCGGGTTCATGTTACCGTTGTTGACGAAAGTGATCGTTCCCTTTGTACCGAAAATCTCCATCTGAGGTGCGCGGCTGTCCTTCTGGCAGAAACCAGACTCCACCACCGCCATGGTTCTCTCGCCGTAATCGAGCGTAATGATGTAGTTATCGTACAGCTGGTCGGCCTGGATCTGCATGCCGTCAAAGGTACCGGTTCTTACCGTGCGGACAGGCTCGGAGATTTTGGCCATGCAGCCCACAGCCTTCGCGGGACCAAGGATGCCCGTGGTCATGGTAAGGCCGTGGACGCCCATGTCGTACAGGGCGCCGCTGCCGGGCCGGTGGAACCAGGTGGGGTCCGCCGTGCGGTACTGGAAATATTCCGGGCCGCCGTGGCAAACGTTGGTGTGCACCTTCATAATCTCCCCGATGCAGCCGTCGGCAATCAGCTTTTTGGCAAAGCGGATGTCGTCACGCAGCATGTGGATCGGTGAAGCAGTGTATTTCACACCGGCTGCCTTGGCAGCCTCGATCTGCTCGGTCACCTCCTCCACCGTCAGGCCGACGGGCTTCTGTGAGTAAAGATGCTTTCCGGCCCGCAGCGCCTTCATGTTGATCTCGTGGTGCGCTGGGATCGATGTCGTGTTCATCAGGATCTCGAAGTCACACTTCTCCAGCAGTTCATCGATGCTGGTGTACCAGGCCGGCACATGAAATTTTTCTGCATAGTTCTTTGCTCTCTCCGGGATGATATCGCAGACTGCAACCAGATCCGCCTCCGGAATCTCGCCGATCCGGGGAAGATACGTATTGTCCGCGATCGATCCGCAGCCAATTAAGGCAACCTTCCATTTTTTCATTTCTGCATTCCTCCATTGTGTCAGTATTGTAATGCCGGGAAACCTGTTCCCGGGCCTGGGTTCAGCTCTTGATGCCGGATGTGGCGATTCCCTGCACGAAGAACTTCTGGGTAAACATGAAGAAGATGATGACAGGGAAGGACAAGAGGAACACGCCGGCCAGAGTTTGTTTTCCCGAATTAGGTTACTTATATTATAGAGAATCTGTTCACTATTTTCCATAAACGCTGTTGAAGAAAACATCAGGATATTGAACAATTTTAGTACACAAAGCTTAAACCCGCGGAGGATCTTGAACTTTATTTATTCATATTGACCTTTCCCTCACTGTGCTTCAGGCCGTTCCTGTACTCTGCCGGAGTGCACCGCATAATCTTTTTAAAGACGATATTAAAATGGGTGGAGCTGTTGAAGCCGGTAAGCTCTGCCACCTCGTAGATTTTCAGCCGGAAGTCGTTCAGGTACTCCTTCGCCTGTTCAATCCGGGTGTGGTAGATGTACTGCTGCACGGAAATCCCCAGGTTTTTTTGGAACAGGCGGCAGAGATAAGACTTACTGATCATCAGGTGGTCGGCGATCTCATCGAGCGAGATGTCGCCGCGGCTCAAATTCTGCCGGATATAATCCGCCGCCTCGCGAATCAGGTAGTTTTTCTGGTCAAGAGCCGGCTCTCCTGTCTTCAACCCCTTTTGGAAGTCCTCAAGGAAACGCTGCGCTTCCTCCACGGTTTCGCAGGCCTGAAGCTTTTCCACCGTTTCTTCCGGCGCCTTTCCCTCCTGCAGGAGAAGGAAGCGCACCATATTGGAGAAAAAGTTCTGCACCCCCATAACGTCCAGGTTCTCCCTGTGGTGCTGCTGCAGCCACTGGATGAAAGCATAAAATCGGGAAAAGATTTGCGTGTATTGCTTCTGCGACACACAGATATTGATATTGCCAAGGCATTCCTTGACTTCCGGGCGGCTCATCGTCCGATCCGGCTTGCGCATCTCCTTGATAAGGAACCTGTCCGGCTGAAAATAGTGAAGCTGCAGAGAGTAGCGCGCGTGCTCGAACGCCTCCGGCAGTGCAGAGAATTTCGAGACGGCGCTGCTGACACCGTAGCAGGTGTCAGCATTCAGATAATTCTGGAACACGGTGTGGAGTTCGTGGACCAGGCTGCAGGCTTTCTCCTCCCACTGGGTGCTGCTGACACTGTTCTGACTGCTCAGCAGGATAACATACCGGTTTTCCTGCAGAAGAAAAACTTCCAGTTCCTGCGTCCACTGGTGCAGCACTTCCACTGTGAGGTTGATAACGCTTTGTTCCAGTGGGAAGGGGCGTCCCTCTCCGTAACGGGCCTGTACTTTCTGGTAATTCTGCACTGCAAACACAATGCAGCAGAGGTTTCCTTCCCGGATGTGCAATTGACTGACAGGCAACTGCCGTTCAGCAGGTTCGCTGCTGCCGGTGATCAGACGGTGCAGGCAGACATGACGCGCGTAGCTGTCCCAGCCTCCCTGCCCCTCGTCCTGCTTTTTGCACAGTGAGTGCCGTACCTCCTCCAGAACCGTCAGGATGTTCGCGCTGTTGATCTCATTTTTTCTCAGGTAATCGAACGCACCGTTCTTCATTGCCTCTTTTACAAAACAGAAATCATCGTGGCAGCTCAAGATAATAACCTTGCACTGAATCTTCAGCTTTTGCAGGGATTTCAGAACTTCGATCCCGTTCATCACCGGCATACAGACGTCGAGCAGGACGATATCCGGGTGTTTTTCCCTGATCATCTCCAGGCCGGTCTGCCCGTTGTCCGCTTCTCCTACAATCTCATAGCCATACTCTTCCCACGCCACAGAAGATTTGATTCCGAGCCGGACCAGGCTCTCGTCATCAATGATCGCGATCCCGATGTTACGCATTTGCCATCTCCTCCTTATAGATACGGGCTGGAATTTCCACAATCACCCTCGTGTACTTGCCGGGTTCGCTGTCGATTTGAATACCGTACTCCTCTCCAAAAATATACTGGATTCTCTTATTCACATTATAAAGACCGATCTTGTTAAACGAATGGGAGTTGAGGGGATGATCTTCCTCCAGAGCCTGTCGGATCTTCTCCTTGCTCATCCCTTTGCCATTGTCGATCACCTCATACAGAATACGGTCTTCTTTTCGGGTAATGTTGATCTGCACCGTGCATTGCCGGACCATACTGCTGAAACCGTGGTAGATGGAATTCTCTACGATCGGTTGCAGAAGGAATTTCAGCGTTTCGCAGTTTTCCAAGCCCGGCTCCACATGGACATCAACAAAGATCCTGTCGAAATATTTGAGGTTGATCAGGTTGATGTAGTCCCGGATCAGATCGATCTCGTCCTGAATCCGGATGACCTCCCGGCTGTTTTTGGAGGAAAACTGCATGAGCTTGATCATGGAATCCAACGCCGTTACCATACGCTTGGATCCTTGCATATCCGCCATCCACTTGATGGAATTGAGCGTGTTGTAGATAAAATGGGGATTGATCTGGGATTGGAGCGCCATGAGTTCTGCCCTGCGCAATTGGATCTGCGTCTCGTAGTTTTTGATGGTGAGGGCGTTGATCTCGTTGATCATGTGCTGGTAGCTGCGGGAAAGGCCTTTGATCTCCACCTGATTTTCAGGGAGCGGAATCCCGCTTTTTTCCTCTTCAAAGCGCTGGAGCTTCACATAAAGCTCCTGAAGCGGACGTGTAAAGATTTTGGAAATAAAGATTGAAACCAGAACTGCCAGAACCGTAAGGATCAGCATGAGGAGGAGCGTCATATAAGAAACAACGGCGATCTCTTGATCCAACTGGCTGCGTGGAATCATTTTGACGCTTTTCCATCCCAGGCTTTTGGAGCCCGAGACGATCGTATCGTACAATTTCCCGTCGATTCGGCAGGAAGAAATGCCGTCTTCCAGGCCGCCCTGAAAGAATTTACCGCCAATCTCCTCCGTCAGATTGCTGAACACAACGTTGTTTTCGTCATCCAGCAGGTAAAACCGCTCCTGCGAATCTTCCTTGAAAGCCGGCCAGCAGGTCTGGAGATCGTGTACGTTAATGTTGATTAGCATAGTGCCAAGCAGTTGGGAATCATATGGGGAGTAAATTGATCTTCCGACAGTTACGCAATAGGGGCTGGCTGCGTCGGAGAATGCGTACACCAGACGGTTTTGGTGCACTCCCACCAATACTTTCGCCCCCTCTTTACTGGCAATCTTTTCGTACCACTCTTCCGCATGGATATCATAGGACGGATTGACGTTTCCCTCTGTGCAGTAGTAAAACATGCTGTTGTTCCTCGGAAATATGGCGATAGTCTCTATTCTGCCATCCAGGTAATAGCCGTCCTTGTAAAGCAGCTTGTCCACCTGTGCCTTGTCGCGGTATCCTTCGAGAGGTGAACTCTGTTCCTCATAGCTTTTCTGCAGAATGTCTATGAGCTCTTCATTCATTAGCAGGGAATCGGAAATCTTGAAGATTGAATTGAAAAAGTTATCAACGCTGTAAATAATCTGGCTGTTATTCTGCAGCTCCTGCTGCTGCACGTTGCTCAAAAGGACCCCGCTGAAATACTGATAATAAAAGCCTCCCAGTACCACCGCGGGGATCACCGCAATCATGAGCATAGACAATGTCAGCTTTTTTCTCAACGACATATCGTTTTCCTTTCTCGAAAGACTATCGTCCTATGGCAGCACCGCACAATTGCTGAGGCAAGCGCTGTCGAATCACCCATCAGGCAGGAAACCATAGGCTTCCCGGCGCATTTCTTCGCGAGAGCGCACAACTTCAAGCCGCCAGGCAGGGCCTGTCAGCCAGAAGCAGATTCGCCAATGCGAACATGATATTGAATTTGGCTCGCTGCTTTTCGAGCCCTCGGTATCGCGTTTTTCGAAATTGCAGCTGTTTCTTGACGACACCGAATACGTGCTCTACTTTTGCCCGAACAGAAGACTTTGCGTGTTCTGCTTTCTTTGCGGCATACTGGCCGCTCTTGCTCAGCTTTTTTAATTGAGATGGACGTCGGTTAATTTTGTATTTGATCTTGCGTCCGGATTTGTTCCGAACGATCGCGTCCTCACGGTTCCCGGCTCCAAGATAGCCACTGTCGCCGTAAACGACATCTTCCTCACCGGTCAGCAGGGATGAAGTCTGCGTCACATCATGGACATTGGCTGGTGTCGCCTCCACTGTGTGTACCAGTCCGCTGTCCTTATCCACCCCAACATGGGCTTTATAGCCAAAGTGCCATGTGTTGCCCTTCTTGACCTGATGTGCATCCGGATCCCGCTTTTTCTCCTTGTTCTTGGTGGAAGACGGCGCGGAAATAATGGTGGAATCTACGATCGTTCCCTTTTTCAGGATAAGGCCCTGTTCAGTGAGCGCGGTAACAACTTGTGCAAACAGTTTCTCCTGCAGTCCATTCTTCACCAGCAGGTTCCGAAAGCGGCCAATGGTATCTCCGTTCGGCACCTGATTGCTGGAATCAACGCCGCAGAACTCTGAAAATGCCCGGCTGTCGATTGCCTCCGCCGCTGTTGCTTCATCACTCAGGTCATACAGATTTTGCAGCAGATACAACCGCAGCATGGTCTCCAGTGGATAGGGTTTATTGCCGCGCTCTCCTTTGTAATAGCACGGCTGGATCAGCGTAAGCCATTCCTTCCATGGGACGATCCGTTCGATCTGGGCTAGAAATTCTTTCTTCTTTGTCCGTACCTGCGCCAGCTCATCACTCAGCGCAGTCATTGTCATCTGTTTATCCATGGTCTTATTATATCACTTCTGGCAGTATCGCGCCTACTTTTCTGTGCGGCATTGCCTTATATATTTCCCAAATTCTTTGACCGCCGGTATTCCAGTGGGGACAGACCAAATTGCTTTTTGAATACCGAAGCAAATTTGCTCTGGTTTATATATCCAACCTGCTCCGCTGCCTCTGCTACAGACAGCTTTGTGGTAGAAAGTAATTCTGCGGCTTTTTTCATACGGGTTTCACGCAGATACACGGAGATGTTCTGTCCAAAAACTCCCCGGAAATAGTTTTTCAGGCTGGTTTCACTGACGGAAAACTGTGCAGCCAGTTCCCACGCAGGATGGTGCTGGCGCAGATCAGAAGTGATGATTTTTTCCACACGCTTTGCAATATCTACCTGTGTTTCTGTGAAGAATGTGCAGGCTTGAGAAGGCGGTATTTCTTTCAGATTCTGGAGCAGCGAAAAAAGCGCCAGGGTATAGATTTTCATTTGCATAATGGAAAGCGGCACAGAGATATCCAACAAGGACCACAGTTTTTTTAGTATTTCTTCTATTTCGGGAGAAATGGCCGAGATATAAGTGCTTCCAGCCGGGCAGTAAAGCTCTCTGATTTTGTGGAAATCAATATCAAATTCCGTTTGTATCCAGGCACTTTGCTCTGCTGCGGCATCCATATCAATAAAAAACTCCATACCTTCATAAATTCGGCGGGGATAAACATATTGCTGTCTGGCAAAGCGTTCTGTCAGAGATATTTCACCGTCTTTCACATACACAAAGTTTCCGTTATTCAGAATGAGCTCACACCGCCCGGTTACGCAGTAATTTAAGAGCAGCGGGCCTGTTTCTATGGAGCCATTATCACGAAAGTCCGGAGCTGCCCATGTGGGTGAATTTATAAAAATATAGGCTAAGGTGAGTCCGGGAAACAATGGGAAAAAGGTCATAGAGCCTTTTCCATCTTTCTCTTTTAAGATGAGCTCGGCGCTATATTCACTGCGTTTTATGGATATACCGGGGACTTCAATGCTTTTCTTAATGATTTCATCTATCTTCATTTCATAACTCCTACTATTCGGTTTTTTGGCGGGCCTGCTTGAATTGGCAATTCTATTATAAAAGCAGGAACCCAGCCAGTCAACCTTAAAACTCGTTGCTGTTTGGAGCTAAAAAGACGATTGGTTGTAGAGAACTGTGTCGTACTATGGTATCTTATAGAGAGGTTAGTAAATGCTAACCAGCAAATGAATGGAGGTATTCGTTATGAATAACAAGTTACAAACAAAAGACCTGATTAACCTCGGTCTGTTCACGGTTCTTTACTTTGTCATCGGGTGCTGTGTTGCTATTCCCATTGGGTTTGTTCCGATCTTTCTTCCTGTCCTCGGAAGTCTGTGGTCGCTGATTACCGGCATCCCTTTCATGCTGTTCCTCACCAGGGTTAAGAAATTCGGCATGGTTACAATCATGGGCGTTTTGAGCGGCCTGCTGATGGGGCTTACCGGCATGGGTTTCTGGGGTGTGCCTATGGGGCTGATTTTCGGCTTGCTTGGAGACCTGATTTTGAAATCCGGCGATTATAAAAGTGCAAAGAAAAGTATTCTTGGTTATGCAGTATTCAGTCTGTGGATGGTCGGTACATACATCCCCATGTATTTTATGGTCGAGGACTCCTGGGCCAGCTTTGCCGCCAGTTTCGGTGAGGAATACGCCGATCGGGTAATGGCGGTCATGCCGATGTGGAGCATTATCCTTGTGGTTGCCGGGATTTTTGTCTTTGCCATTTTGGGCGGTCTGCTTGGAAAAGCACTCCTGAAAAAACACTTTGCGAAAGCGGGAATTGCATGATGGAGGGGGTATCCTTCTCTGCCACAACGGACAATCGCAGAGGGATTCGGCTTGATCCGCGCACGAAGTTGATTTTGCTGCTGACGGTTACTACATTGATGTTCAGCACCAGCAACGAAGGGATTATGAATTTTATAAAACCTGTGTTAAGCCTGATCCCCTTTGTGCTGATCCTGTCGGAACGCCGCTTCAAAACGGCAGGCAAGTATCTGTTTTTATATCTTGCCTGTTTTGTATTGGAACGCATAGCTCTGACGACATTAAGTGGTCTGTTGTCCTTTGTGGTTTTGGCAATTACATCCATTATGACGCGGTTTGCCCCAGGCATTATGACGGGGGCCTATCTGCTTTCTTCAACCTCAGTCAGTGAGTTTATCGGTTCTATGGAACGTATGCACCTGACAGAAAAAATTATAATTCCTATGTCTGTTATTTTTCGTTTCTTCCCCACAATCAGCGAAGAATACCAGGCAATCCGGGACGCAATGAAAATGAGAGGCATACGATTTGGTGGGAAAAACCCATTTTTAATGGTGGAATACCGTCTTGTACCGCTGATGGTGTCCGTTGTAAAAATTGGGGATGAACTTTCCGCCGCTGCACTGACGCGGGGGCTTGGCGCTCCGGTCAAACGGACCAACGTATGTCAGATTGGTTTTCATATTCAGGACATGATTGCTGTTCTGCTCTGTGCTTTATGTTTTGCGCTGTTTTTGATGGGACAGTATTTTGTTTTTTAAGGGGGTGAGCTTATGATAAAGATTGACCATATTTCATTTTCCTATGGAGAAGAAAACGAAAATACCGGGGGCGTCCGGGATATTGATCTAAATATAGAAGATGGTCAGTTTGTTGTCCTCTGCGGTGAAAGCGGGTGTGGAAAGACCACGATTACCCGCCTGATTAACGGGTTGATCCCTCATTATTATGAGGGACAGATGGCGGGAGAAGTATGGGTAAATGGGGAAAAGGTTTCCGAGCAGCCTCTTTACGATACAGCCGCAGTTGTAGGCAGTGTGTTTCAAAACCCCCGGTCCCAGTTTTTCAATGTGGATACAACCAGTGAAATTACATTTGGATGCGAAAATCTTGGACAGCCAGAAAAAGACATCCGAGAACGGTTTGCAAAAACGGTTCGGGATTTCCGGCTGGAGAAGCTGATGGATCGTAATATCTTTCACTTATCCGGTGGAGAGAAACAAAAAATTGCCTGTGCCGGAGTATCCATTATGGAACCGGATGTTCTCGTTATGGACGAACCCTCGTCCAATTTGGATGCAGCGTCCATCCTTGATTTGAGAAAGATTCTTGCGTTCTGGAAGTCGCAGGGGAAAACAATTATTGTATCGGAACACCGGCTTTATTATCTCCGTGGTCTGGCGGATCGGTTTATTTACCTGGCAGAGGGGCAGGTGAGCCGTGATTATTCTGCGGCAGAATTTGAGCAGCTCACGGAGCAGCAGCGATCTAATATGGGACTGCGCACATTTGCGTTAGAGCGTCTCCTGCCTCCGGTTCTACCGCAGCAGGAAAAGACTGCCCTTGCGCTCCATAATTTCCGCTTTGCCTATAAAAACGAACCGGAAACCTTACATATCATGGATTGTGAAATTCCCACAAACCGAATTGTTGGGATTATTGGGAATAACGGTGCCGGTAAATCCACGTTCTCTCGCTGTTTCTGCGGCTTGGAGAAGCGTTGTGGGGAGATTGTCTGGAACGGAAGAAAATACCGTCCGAAAGACCGGCTGAGTACCTGCTATATGGTCATGCAGGAGGTAAATCATCAGCTTTTTACCGAGTCGGTTCTTGATGAAGTGCTGATTAGTATGGAGGAAGAAAATCAGGAGCGGGCAGAGGAAATCCTGAACCGGTTAGATTTGCTGGCTTTTAAGGACAGGCATCCCATGTCCCTGTCCGGTGGTCAGAAACAAAGGGTGGCGATTGCTTCGGCAATCGCTTCAAAACGCTCGATCCTGTTTTTTGATGAACCGACCAGCGGCCTTGATTACAGGCATATGAAAGAGGTCGCAAATGTGCTGCGGCAGGTCAGGGATGCCGGAATCACTGTGTATGTTATTACCCATGACCTGGAACTGATTCTAGATTGCTGTACGGACATCATTCATCTTGAAGATGGTTCTGTCATCGACCAGTACGGAATGGATGAAGATGGTCTCAAAAAAATAAGAGAATACTTCATAAAGGGGGTATCTGTAAAATGAACGAAGAAAAGAAAGAGTCGCCAATAGGCGTTTTATGGGGATGGGGCAAACCCTATCACGGGAAATTCATCGGCAGCATTATCCTTGCGGTATTAGGCGTGGCCTGCCAGATGGTGCCCTATTTCTGTGTGGCGCATATTGTCACGATGATGTTGTCTGGGGAGCAGAACTTTTCCCGATATGTGACCGCTGGCATTATTGCATTGTGCGGTTACTTTGGGAAGGTGCTGTTTTCCTGTCTTTCTACAACGATTTCCCACACAGCGACCTATTACACACTGCGCGATCTACGGGAGAATATCACCGCTAAACTGGCCCGCGTCCCGATGGGGACGATTTTAGATACTCCGTCCGGTCAGTATAAAACAACGATTGTTGACCGGGTAGAAGGGATGGAGCCAACCTTCGCGCACCTGATCCCGGAAATGACCGCAAATGTGCTGGTGCCTTTGGTAATTGTCGTGTATCTATTCGTCATGGACTGGCGCATGGCTCTCCTGTCCCTTGTCACGCTGGTGGTGGGCCTTGCTGTTATGTCTGCTGGCATGAAGAACTATCCCGTTAAGTGGGAGGGCGCGGTTAAAGCGGGAAAGCAGATGGCAAACGCCATTGTAGAGTACATCGGTGGGATTGAGGTAGTCAAAGCATTTAGTCAATCCGCCGGTTCCTACAAAAAATATTCTGACGCAGTAAACTACAATGCCAACTACTATGTGGACTGGATGAGAGAAAACCAGAAAACCATGAGCGCCTACAACGCCATCCTGCCCTCAGTGCTGATTTGCGTGCTGCCCTGCGGCTTCGCGTTCTGGCTCTCCGGCAGTCTGGAACTTTCTACCTTCCTGTCCATTGTGATTTTCTCGCTGGGGCTGATCGGGCCGATTATTGCGGCCTTTACCTTTACGGACGATTTGGCTGTACTGGGGACAAATGTGGAAGAAATCAGCCAGCTTCTGAACGCCGAAGAACTGAACCATAAAGAAACGCCGATCAAGCTGGAAGATACCGGCATTTCTCTCAGGTCTGTGTCGTTTTCCTATGACGGGACAACAGAGGTTTTGCATGATGTGAATCTCGCCATCCACCCCGGAACCATGACCGCCCTTGTGGGACCGTCTGGCTCCGGCAAGTCTACGGTGGCGAAGCTGATTGCCGGGTATTGGGATGTTACATCCGGCAGCATTACCCTCGGCGGCCATGAGCTGAAGGATATGCCGCTGTCTGAAATTGCAGACCAGATTTCCTATGTATCTCAGGACAACTACCTGTTTAACCGCAGTATCCGGGAGAATATCCGCATGGGAAGACCCAGTGCCACGGACGCAGAGGTGGAGCAGGCAGCCAAACAAAGCGGCTGCGACGCCTTTATCCGCAAGCTGGATAATGGCTATGATACGGTTGTCGGCAGCGCCGGTTCCCATCTTTCCGGCGGTGAACGCCAGCGGATTGCCATCGCCCGCGCCATGCTGAAAAATGCGCCGGTTGTCATTTTGGACGAGGCAACTGCCTATATCGACCCAGAGAATGAGGCGCTGGTGCAGAAAGCTATTTCCACTTTAACTGTCGGCAAGACCCTGATTGTGATCGCACACCGGCTGTCTACCATTGTTGGCGCAGATAACATCGTTGTGGTGAAGGATGGAACCATCCACGCACAGGGTACGCATGAGAAGCTGCTGGAAACCTGCCCCCTCTACCGGGATATGTGGCAGGCGCACATCGGCGCGAAAGACCAGATGTAAGGGGGTGTTGTCAGATGTATGGAACATTGAAAAAAATCTTTGCTTTTGCAGGCAGCAAAAAGAGGATATTGAAAAAATCCTTGTTATTTGCGTTCCTGTCCGGGCTGTTTTCAGCCATGCAGTTTGCCGCCCTCTTTGTAGTGATCGGCGCGTTAGTATCTGACAACCGGGACGGAAAGTTTATCTGCATTTCGCTGGGAATTATGGCCATTTCCCTCATTGGGCGTATCATCACGACCTATTTTTCCACGATGGAGCAGACGGAAACCGGCTATTGCATGGTGGCGGAAAAGCGTATCCACATCGGAGATCGGTTGCGCTACATCCCGATGGGCTACTTCAACAAGAATAGTATCGGGAATATTACCGCCATTGTCACAACAACTTTGGGTGATGTAGAGAACTCAGCAGCCCGTGTCCTGGTGTCAGTGCTGGGCGGTTTTTTCAACTCGGTTGCCCTCGTCATCGTCCTGTTGGTATTTGACTGGCGGATCGGTCTTGTGGCCGCTGCCGGTGTCCTGATTTACCTTGCGGCGGCGGAACTGGCGCTTCGCAAATCTGCCGCGCTCAGCGGGGTACGCCAGCACACACAGGAGTCCCTTGTGGAGTCTGTGTTGGAGTACATTCAGGGGATGGGGATTGTCAAAGCATTTGGACTGGAACGGGACAGCACGCAGTCTATCGGCAGTGCAATTAAGACGAGCTGCCGGGACAACCTGAAACTGACAAAGGCCAGTGTTCCCTATGACGCCATCAAACAGGCCGTTGTCCGGGTGTTTAGCGTCCTGTTGCTTTTGGCCTCGGTTTGGTTCTGGCTGGACGGCTCCCTGTCGCTGGCCTACGGCTTGATTTTGGTGATTGCTTCTTTCATGGTGTTCAACGATTTGGAGAACGCCGGGAATATGGCCTCTCTGCTACAAATGCTGGCGGCCTCGATGGATACGGCAAACTCCATTGATGACACGCCGGTGATGGACGAGAAAGGCGCTGACATTACGCCGAAGTCCAGCGAGATCGTGTTTGACAAGGTGGATTTTTCCTACGCAGACCGCAAGATATTAGATCAGGTCAGCTTTACCATTCCCGAAAAAACGACTACAGCCATTGTCGGCCCTTCCGGGGCAGGAAAGACAACGATGTGCAACCTGATTGCCCGTTTTTGGGATGTGAATGCCGGGAAGATTACCATAGGCGGTACGGATGTACGGGATTTTAAGCTGGACAGCCTGATGAAGAATATCTCGATGGTGTTCCAGAGCGTATACCTCTTTGCAGATACGATTGAGAACAATATCAAGTTTGGCTGCCCGGACGCCACCCATGAGCAGGTAGTTGAGGCGGCGAAGAAGGCTTGCTGCCATGACTTTATTTCTGCCCTGCCGGATGGCTATGACACTGTGATTGGCGAGGGCGGCGGCACTCTGTCTGGCGGCGAGAAACAGCGGATTTCCATCGCCCGCGCCATGCTGAAGGACGCACCCATCATCATTTTGGACGAGGCGACAAGCAGTGTTGACCCGGAAAATGAGGATGAATTGCAGCGGGCTATTGAGGCGCTGACCCATGACAAGACTATCATCATGATTGCCCACCGGCTGAAAACCGTCCGCAACGCCGATCAGATCCTTGTACTGGACAACGCTCATATCGTCCAGCGCGGCACTCATGCGGAGCTGATCCAGCAGAAGGGCCTGTATGCCGACTTTGTATCGGCCAGACAGGAGGCCATCGGCTGGAAGCTGGCTCAGTAAAGGAGGTTCAGATGAAACTTCATGCGTCCGGGGAGGACTACCTGGAAACCATCCTTGTTCTCCAAAAGAAGCTCAGTATAGTGCGCTCCGTAGATGTGGCCCGGCACATGGAGGTCACGAAGCCCAGCGTGTGCCATGCAGTGGCTACCTTGCGGGACGGCGGCTTTCTTATGATGGACGAAGATCACTTTCTCCATCTGACCGATGTGGGCCGCGAGGTAGCCGAAAAAATCTACGAGCGTCACTGCTTCTTTACCGAGCAGCTTATCACCGCAGGCGTTGACCCCAAAACTGCGGAGGCCGATGCCTGTCGTATTGAACACATCATCAGCGATGAGAGTTTTGACCGGCTGAAAGAGGCAGCCGAACAAGAGCAAAACTAAAACCGAATAAGCCAAGCGATCCTGCCCCGCAAGACGGGGAAAGAAAAAAACCGTTGCAGGGCAGGCAGCTTTGTGCGCCCAAAATGGATTTTCCGGGTACTGCGGCGGTTTTGAGTAACATCAAGGCCGCCGTTCCTTATGCCCTCGACAAAGGAGTGACGACTACACGCTGACACGGCGGCTTTAGGAGGGAGCCGCCGTGAAGCAAAGACCGCTTCGACATAATTCGGCAGGAATTTACCTGTCAAAAAAAGCCTGACCGTCAATCGGTCCCCGTCTGCTTATGAACAGGCACTATCGTGGCTGGTCCATAAGCGTCATAAGTCCTATTTTAGCAGCGCCAGCCGCCGTTCTTCGGATGCTGGCGCTTTTGTTTGTCGTTTTTTCGGGAATTTCCCCGAAAGATGTCGCTCACCGCCTTCATTTTGGTTCACCCGTCAACCCGTGAATCGAAATGGAGGTACATAATGCAGAAGATCAATCTTCGGGAACTGTATCCCGATGTGTATAAAACCGATGTCTTTGTAGACGTGGCCGAGGAAGTCGTGGCCGCGATCCGGGGCCAGGAGCAGGACGATGCCGCCTATGAACGCCGGAAGTTCCGACACAAGGCTCACTACTCTCTGAACCGGGAGGATGGCATTGAAAACGATGCCCTCAACCGGCCACTCACCCCGGAGGAAGTCCTGGAGCAGAAGCTGCTGCGGGAGGAAGTGTATGCCGCGCTGATGCAGCTGACCGCCATCCAGGCCCGGCGTATCTACGCCCGGTTTTACCTGGGCATGACGGTGGCCGAGATCGCCCGGATCGAGGGGGCTGACCGCCGCCGCGTGTGGGAGAGCATCCGGCGCGGACTGAAGAAGCTGGCGCGGTTGCTGGATACGGCCCAATAACCTGACCGCCGCATAGCGGCAAAAAGAGAGCCGGTGGGGGTTTTTATTCCTCCACCGGCTTACTTATTCTCTAAATGTTCATCTGGGTCAACCCCAGCCGTCTGCACCATCTCTTTTAGCTCATCAGTCAACGCGCGGGTCGAGTTTAACAGCACTTTTCTGGCAGCCGGAGGGCACGAAAGGTAAAGCTGCCGCATATCGTTGGCAGCTTGCTCATCTTCAGGCAGATCGAGATTCATCAGGGAATCTAAAGATAAATTCAAGACTTTGCAAAAAGCGCGCAGAACCTCAAAAGAAGGATTCTTCACCCCTCTTTCGCAGCCTTGAACATGCTTTAGAGAAACGTGGCTCAGATCTGCGAGTTCCTGCTGCGTCAATCCTTTTTCCTTACGCGCTTTTTGTATCCTTCGTCCCAGCTCTTTTATCAGTTCCATAGGCACTATCGTCTCCTTAATTATATTTTATCGTGCCCATTTCCTTGCAGGAAGAACCTCATAAAAGGCGTTTTTGAGTACGATAGTACCTATTTTATTGTGCTTGTAAGGAGCTTGCGCTGTCCGCAGCTTCTATGAAGGGACAAGGCAAAATATTTTTTTCAAATAAATCGCAGTACAGACAGGACAAATCGCCTGTTTTTGTCATGGCTGTCAAGAAGGAGCTTTTCTTTCGCTGACCTTTGACAACTGAATACACGGCAGAACAGGTACATAACCCGCGCATGAGCGAGTGCAGGACGCCGCGAAGATGGAGCAGCCAGGAGGTGATTGACAAGCTGTTTCGGAGCGATCAACGTCTCTGTGACCCGGATGGTGGCACATCCGGCGCGATGAGGGCGCGGGGGCTTAAAGATACTTCCTCACGGCCCGCCAAAGACTTGGGGGGAACCCTGTGGCACACGATACAAACGATGCTGCGGAGTTATGACAGCCGCGCCAGCGGAGACCTGTTGTGTTCCCATCGTCAGGGGGCGTGGCAAATATGACGAGTAATCCGAACAGAATAACAGTAGCCGCACCAGGTTTTTATCCGAAGATTTCTTTCAGACTGGTGCGGCTGTTTAAGTATTAAGATATTAAGGAGGCGAGAGTGATGTTTGAAAAATTCCATCGAGGTGACATATATTCGGCTGATTTAAGCCCTGGTATCGGCTCTGAACAAAGTGGCTCTCGCCCTGTACTCATTCTTCAAAATAATGTGGGAAATTGTTTCAGTCCTACGATTATTATTGCAGCAATTACCAGTGTAAGCAAAAAAAGCAGAAAGTTCCCCACGCATTACCACTTAAATGACAGATGCGGTTTGGTGAAACCATCTGTTGTTATGCTGGAACAGATCAGAACAATCGACAAGTCGAGGTTAAAAAACTATATTGGTCATCTAAACAAGGATGACATGGAAAACATAAACAAGACGCTCTTGTGCAGTCTGGGGATTACATAAAAGTGCCGAAAGGCCGTATCATTTTCAGGCTGTGCAAGTAGAGTTATAATTTCGTTAGGAATTGCGGAGGTGATTCTGAATGGAGAATATCCAGAATAAAAGCGCATTGATTCCTTCAGATGAAATCCGGTCAGAAGAACTTCTGGCGGAACAAAAATTTGAAGCGTTTATCACTTCGCTGGCACATATCATCGAGAAATATGGTATGAGAGTGCTGGGCGAGGTTGACGGAGCTGCGTGAGAATCGCAGCTTTACATAGGATATTTTCCAAAAGTAAATTTTGGAGGTATGAATTATGAACCGATATGGAAAACGCTGTGTTTTGTATCCGAGGGTCAGCACAGAGATGCAAGTGGACGGATACAGCCTGGAAGGTCAAAAAAATATGCTGACACGATTTGCGGATCGTGAGGAAATGATCGTTGTTGATACTTATGAAGATGCTGGTAAATCCGGTAAATCCATTGAGGGACGGCCTGCCTTTCAAAAAATGCTCAGAGATATTGAGGATGGCTTGGACATTGACTATATTTTAGTGTATAAGCTGTCACGGTTTGGCCGTAATGCAGCAGATATACTTAACTCTTTGGAGTTGGTTCAATCTTATGGTGTAAATCTGATTTGCATAGAAGAAGGGATTGATTCCTCTCAGACAAGCGGAAAACTTTTGATTTCTGTACTATCTGCTGTGGCTGAGATTGAGCGTGAGAATATTATCGAGCAGACGATGAACGGACGGCGCGAAAAGGCACGGCAAGGTGGATGGAATGGTGGCTTTGCTCCCTACGGATATACACTGGAAGATAACAAGCTGATGATTGAAGAAACAGAGGCTGTGGCAATACGGAAGATTTTTGAATTATATACTTCATCGGAAATCGGTTTGGGTGGTATTGCGAATCAGTTGAACTTACAAGGTATACGGAAAATTCCGAGGCAGAATGGCACATTAGAGGATTGGACAGGACATTTTATTAAACTGATATTGGATAACCCGGTTTATTGCGGTAAAATTGCCTATGGACGGAGAACGAAGGAAAAAGTCAAAGGCACAAAAAACGATTACCAGATGAAAAGAAATGACGATTACATTCTGACAGAAGGACAGCATAAAGGAATTGTTAGTGAGGAGGTATGGGAAAAGGCTCATGCCAAGCGTCTTAGAACCGGAGTAAAGCAACCGTCAAAAATTGGGCGGGATCGAGTTCATTTGTTATCCGGTCTGCTGAAATGCCCGGTTTGTGGAAGTCCCATGTATACGAATAAACACGCATGGACAAATAAAGATGGCACTTACAAAGAAATTTACTATTATGTATGTAGTCGGAATAGGATGGTCCGGGGTAAGCATTGTGAATATAAGGCAATGCTGAAAAAGACCGATATTGAACCGATGGTCATTGAGGCAATTCGTGAGATCGTAAGGAATGAGGAATATGCCCAGGCCATTAAAAAACGGATTGGCGTTCAGATTGACACGAAAGCAGTGGATAAAGAACTGGAGGGTTATCAGGCAAAGCTGAAGGAAGTTGATCTGAATAAAACAAGATTGGAACGGGAAATTGACAGTCTCCCTGCTGATGCAAAATATCGGGAACGAAAGCTCCATGATATGACCTTGCGGTTAGATTCCCTATATGATGTCATTGTTGAGCTGGAGGAAAAAATCGAAGATGCCAGACTTCGGCGAGATGCAATTAAGCAGCAGGCAATTACTCTTGAGAATATTTACAAAATCATGGTGAATTTCGACTGCGTTTATAATATAATAAATGACGAAGAAAAGAGAAATGTGGTCACAGCCTTGATTAAGGAAATTGAAATTTACAGGAATGACGAGTCTGAATATCCGCTAAAGCGGATTGGTCTGAATTTTCCGGTGTTCAAGGATGGCGGGGAAGTTACGGAGCTTTTGTGGGACAAAGGGAATACCGTTGAGTCATATCCTGTTCCATAAAAATCCTCCATCGGTTTGGTGTTTTACGGCGCTTATGGGCGCTTTATGTGATTTTTGTAGCAAAAAAGACTGTTGAAATTTCAACAGTCTTTAAAAGTCGAAGCGACGTGATTTGAACACGCGACCTCTGCGTCCCGAACGCAGCGCTCTACCAAACTGAGCCACGCTTCGATTGCTTCATCAAGCCTTATTATCATAACGAATTTTTCTGAAAAAGTCAACTGGAAAATTTAGAAAAAACGAAAAACTTTTGCAGCCTTTTGCAACTGACAGTTCGTCAGAAATAGAGTATACTGAAAGCGAAAGAACTTAACAGAAAAAGAGTTTCAGACAAAAGGGGACAGATCATGGCAGATACAGTTTTTTATACATATGACAATGCCTTATATGAAAAGGTTTACCAGACCGCTTATCAGGCGGCAGCGGAGCTGATAGAGACCGCCGGGATGAAAGCGGGTCAGATTTTAGTAGTCGGCTGTTCGACCAGTGAGGTTGGCGGGGAGAAAATCGGGACCTATTCCAGTCCGGAGCTGGCGGCAAAGGTCTTTGGCGGAATTTATGCGGCTGTGCAGGAAAAAGGCATTTATCTGGCGGCCCAGTGCTGCGAGCATTTAAACCGTGCACTGATTCTGGAGACAGAAGCGGCAGAAAAGTATGGCTATGAGCCGGTCAATGTTATGCCGCAGCCAAAAGCAGGCGGATCCTTTGCAACAGCGGCATGGCAGGCATTTGCTGATCCTGTGGCAGTGGAGCATATTGCGGCACATGCAGGAATGGATATCGGAGATACGCTGATCGGGATGCATCTAAAGGATGTGGCGGTTCCGGTCAGACTGTCCATTCGACAGATCGGGGAGGCACATCTGGTATGCGCACGGACGCGGCGGAAATTTGTCGGCGGGGTTCGGGCGGTTTATGACGAAAGATACCTGTAAACAGCATATGAAATAAGGCTACCGGCATTTTCGCGGGAACGCCTGCAGAAATCAGGAGAAGGATAAAAGAGGGAGCATGGTATGGTGTTGGAAAAAATAGCCGTTTTGAAGGAGCTGACCATTTTTTCCGTGCTGCTGAGAACTGTGCTTGCGATGGTTTTCAGTGGAATTTTAGGGTATGAAAGGGAAAAGAAAGGGCGTCCGGCAGGATTTCGGACGTATATGGTTGTCTGTATCGGCTCGGAAATTGCGATGATGACGGGAATTTTTCTGAGCCGGGAGCTTGGAAGCACTGACCCGAGCCGGATTGCTGCGCAGGTGATCAGCGGGATCGGATTTCTGGGAGCCGGGACGATCCTGGTGACCCGGCAGAACCAGGTAAAGGGGCTGACCACCGCAGCGGGGCTGTGGGCGGATGCCTGTCTGGGACTGGCACTTGGTTCTGGCTTCTACTCCGGAGCAATTGTCGGTTTTGCAGCCATTTGGTGTTCTCTGAAAATCCTGAGAACAGTAGATAAGAGGCTTGGAAAAACAGCGCGTGTTTTTGGAGCTTACGTGGAGTTTGTAAGTATCAAGGATCTGAGTGCCTTTTTGGCATATGGACGGGAACATGGCTGTAAAATGGACGGGCTGGAGATTGTACGCAGCAAGGATGTGGATGGAAACAGGGTGGTTGGTGCAACAATGACCCTTCATTTTGATACACCTGTATCCCATGAGAAGGTGATTGAAGAGTTCGGCAGACTGGAGGGCGTGCAGTTTATCAAAGAAATTTAAGCGCGGCATGTGAACGTTTCGATAGGCAAGACGATGATTTGTACGACGAACTGTACTTTGACGACAGCCCGTATTGACGCAAAAAGTAAATTTAATACCATATTTTTCTAAAAGGGTATTGACAACGCAGAGATTTGTAGCATGATAGTGGTGTGGGGTATAACTACTATGAACAATTATGAATTTTTAGAAAAAATCGGCTTTTCGTCAAATGAAGCAAAAGTATACGGAACACTAATTAAACATAAAGTGTTAAACGGTTACGAAATCGCAAAACTTTCGGGCGTTGCGCGTTCGTTGGTGTACGAGGTTATCAATCGCCTGGTGGCAAAGGGCGCGGTTATTCGTATAGACGGAGAGCCGAATTTTTACAAGCCTATCGAGTATCAAGACCTTATACGTAGCATCAAGGAAGAAAACGAAAAGAATATTGCCTGCGCCGAACGCGAGCTACAACAACTTGCAACGGAAAACGCCGACGTCGATTATGTAATGAATATAGTGGGCGAAGAAAAATACGTTGCTAAGGCAAAGGAACTTATCGACAGCGCGCAAGCGGAAATTTCGCTGTCCATTTGGCGAGAGCTGTTCGAAGTGCTGCGTAGTAATATCGAAAACGCAATATCCCGCGGGGTAAAGGTGTATATTTTTACCTTCGGAAGCATTTTGGTCGAGGGCGCAACGGTGTATTCGTACAATATCAACGACGTTTCAACACTGTTTCCATACCGTAGAACAACAATTATAATCGACGGCGGAGAGTGTTTAGTCGGAGAAGAAGGCGATCGCAACGTTTACGTGCATACGCGCAATCATTCGGTTGTTTCCCTTGCCACCGACGAAATTGTTTTGAATGTTTTTTGGAATAAACTTATCGAAAAAGAAAACCTGTTGTCTAAAGGCTGCTCCGGCGCGGATTTCTTGCAAGCCATACACAATTTGGCGGAGCGCTACGGCATTACCGACGAGATGACCAAGAATTTCCTTGTTTACAATTTTCAAAAGGAGAAAACTCAAAATGGCAAAAAATGTTGAACGATTACAGGCGCGCGAAGCCAAGGAACTTATCCGCCGCGAAAAGCAGTTGGACGCAAGAAGCAACAAGTTTTATTTGATTTACTTGTTTATGATTTTGTCGCTCATCTACATAACGGACGAAATCGCGTCTACTATATCCATTCAGTTTCAGGCGAATATAGTTACAGAATTCTTCGTAAAAAATATGGGTATGGAATACGGCGCGGGATTATCGCTCTTTTCCGCCATAGGTTTTATTTCCTATCCGGTAACACTGCTTATTATTTTCTATCGTCCCCTTGCGGACAAATTCGGGCGTAAGCCGTTTTTGGTTATTAACACGTTATGTATGGGCTTAGGGCTGTTCCTTGTGTATTTATCCAAAGAGATCTACGTTTACATGATAGGCGGCACGTTGATGGGTTTTATGGTCTCGCACGATATGCAATGCGTGTACATACTGGAATGCTCCGATGCAAAGTCTCGCGCCCGTAACTACGCAATCGTAAAAGCGGTGGCGATACTGGGCACGTTACTTGTTCCGTTGCTTAGGGCTACACTCATGCAAAACGTAAGCGAGCGTTGGCACGTAGTATATTTGGTGCCGGCAATTGTCGGTTTTGTAATGTCGTTATTCGCGCTGCTTTTTGCTAAGGAAACAAACGCATTTTTGATTAAAAGAATAGAGTATTTAAAAACGCCTATAGAAGAACGTGAACAACGCAGCAAGGAAGGACGCGAACAAAACGCACAAGGCGGAATTCTGACCGCTGTAAAATTCGCATTCAAACACAGACAATTGCGCTTTTTGATTATTGCTTGTTGCTGCTTTTATCTCGCTTCGTTAGGTACGGCAACGTACAGTACGGTCATGGCAAAGTCGGCGCTGATGACGGAAGAAGAAATAACTCTTGCTTTGTTTCTGTATCCCGTCGGCAACGCGCTGTTTACATTGATTTCCGGTTTTGTGTCGGATAAATTCGGACGTAAAGTAACTATAGTCGCAATGTCTTGTTCGGCGTTGACGTGTTATTTGCTGTTTATCTTTAGCGGTATGTTCAAGTGGACTCCGTATTTGACGGGTTTTGCTATCGGCGGATTTATGGGCAGTTACTGGGGCGCAGGCGATACCATCGGCGGAATTATGTTTTCCGAATCGTCTCCTACAAACCTGCGTTCGTCGGTTACGGTAATCAATACGTTGCTTAACGGAGTTATGGGCGGACTTGCAACAGTTATTACTATGATACTGCTGCCTATCATTCCCGAAAGCATGTTCGGTTATATGTATTTGGGCATGACGGTTCCAGGGCTTGTAGGGGCAATTGTAATAATGTGGCTGTTTGTCGGCGAAACTCGCGGACTTGATCTTAAAACTGTAACCGGTACGGAATGGGATAAGCCTAAAAAGGTTAAAGAAGAACAACAGGACGGTGAATAAAATGAATAACAAACGATTTGAAATCGGCGCAAGCGAACAGCCGTTAGATATTATTAAGGAAACGTGCGGTTTTGCGGGCATTTTTAAGCAAATAGGCGTTATAGGGGATTCTTTGGCATCGGGCGAGTTTGAAAGTCACGATGAAAACGGAAATATAGTTTATACTGATATGTACGAGTACTCGTGGCCCGCCGTTTTAGAGCGCATTACTGGAACAAAATACAACAATTATTCCCGCGGCGGAATGACCGCGCGCGAGTATGTTCAAAGTTGGGCGGACGCAAACGGATTTTGGCAATGGAATCAAGCGTATATTATTGCGTTAGGCAACAACGATTCGTTTGTGTTCGGGCATCCTCTGGGAAGTGTCAAGGACGTCAACGCCGATTGTCCGCAGGATAATGACGATACGTTTTTCGGTAATATGGGCAAAATCGTTTCCAAACTTAAGACAATAGAGCCTAACGCGCGTATTTTTGTTGTAACTCCTCAACTGCGCGGTGAAGCGTGTGATAATGATATCCGTTATATCGCAAGCGAACTCGCCAAATTGTGCGATATGTTTGAGTTTACTTACTTGCTGGATATGACTGCGCATGCGCCCGTATACGATGCAGAAATGCGTAAATCGTTCGGGTTGGGCTTTCATCCGAACCCGATGGGCTACTATGCATACGCGTTGACTGTGGGAAATTATATCGATTACATTATCAGAAGTAACCCGCAGGAATTTGCTACGATACCGTTTGTAGGTACGTTGCTCAAAAACAAAGATTACAAATAGGAAAGGTATTGACTTACCGGTCAAAAGAACTTTATCAGGAAGCTTAAAAAATATGGCAGCCGCGTCAGGAAAATTTTCCTGACGCGGCTGCCTTTTAGAGCGCTGGACTGCGCTAAGCCATGTTATCATATTGCGTGTCGTGCTGTCCTTTTGTCACACAGTTCGTGTCGTCCATTTGGAAGCGTCCCAGACCGTATCTGCGAGCCCGTCATAGAACTCGGGCTCATGGCATACCATCAGAATGCTTCCGCGATATGCGATCAGTGCACGCTTCAATTCGTCCTTGGCATCCACATCGAGGTGGTTGGTGGGCTCGTCGAGGACGAGTACATTGGAGGGACGGTTGATCAGCTTGCAGAGACGCACCTTTGCCTGTTCACCGCCGGACAGGACTTTGACAAGGCTTTCAATATGCTTGGTTGTAAGGCCGCATTTTGCGAGGGCGGAACGCACCTCATACTGGCTGTAGCCCGGAAACTCCTTCCAGATCTCCTCGATACAGGTTGTGGAAATATCCTGACTCATTTCCTGCTCGAAATAGCCGATCTCCAGATAATCTCCCTGCTCTACGCTGCCGGAGAGGGGATCGATCAGACCGAGGATGCTCTTCAGCAGAGTTGTCTTACCGATTCCGTTTGCACCGGTGATGACGATCTTGGAGCCGCGTTCCATGGACAGATTCAGCGGGGAGGACAGCGGCTCGTCATAACCGATTACGAGGTCGGACGTCTGGAAAATATATCTGCCGGGCGTGCGTGCCTCTTTAAAATTGAACTCCGGCTTCGGCTTTTCAGCCTGCAGTTCTATTACATCCATTTTATCCAGCTTTTTCTGACGGGACATCGCCATGTTTCTGGTGGAAACACGCGCCTTGTTGCGGGCAACGAAATCCTTCAAATCTGCAATTTCTTTCTGCTGCTTGTTATAGGCGGCTTCCAGCTGCGCTTTTTTCATCGCATAAACCTCCTGGAACTTGTCATAATCGCCTACGTAGCGGGTCAGCTGTTGATTGTCCATGTGGTAGATCAGGTTGACGACGCTGTTTAAGAACGGAATATCATGAGAAATCAGGATAAAAGCGTTTTCATAATCATTTAAATACCGTTTGAGCCATTCGATATGAGAAACATCGAGATAGTTGGTGGGCTCGTCCAAAAGCAGGATGTCCGGTTTCTCCAACAGAAGCTTACCCAAAAGTACCTTAGTACGCTGACCGCCGGACAGCTCGGAAACATCCTTGTCCAGACCGATTTCGGAAAGCCCGAGGGCGCGTCCAACCTCCTCAACCTTGGAATCGATCATATAAAAATCGTGTGCAGTCAAAAGCTCCTGCAGCGTTCCGGCGTCCTCCATCAGCTGCTGCATGGTATCCTCGTCTGCTTCGCCCATCTTTTCATAAATCCCGTTTAATTCCTGTTCCATATCCAGCAAAAAATCAAAGGCAGAGGTCAGTACCTGACGGATGGTCATGCCCTTTTCAAGGGCAGTGTGCTGATCCAGATAACCGGCGCGGACATTTTTGGACCATTCGACCTTACCTTCATCGGGCTGCAGGCGACCGGTGATGATGTTCATAAAGGTGGATTTTCCCTCGCCGTTTGCGCCGATTAAACCGATGTGCTCACCCTTTAAAAGACGGAAGGAAACGTCATGGAAAATGGCTCTGTCGCCAAAGCCGTGAGACAGATGTTCTACGTTTAAAATACTCATATTGTTCTCTCTGTACTTTCTGAATTCTGAGTGTTGATATCGGATTGCTTCGTGCTTCCGTGCCCTCACAATCCGCAAAGACTATGTCCCGAAAAGTATAACGGGAAAAAAAGGAATTGACAACCCGCAATTCGTAGAATTTCTTGAGCTTTTTCACGGAAATGAAAAAATAAGCCAAAGTCGGGGATTTTATGCTACAATGAGCGCAAGCAGATAATGAATAAAGCGCATTGTTTAAGAAGGGGGCAAATCAGATGTGGAAAAATCCGGACATTGACCCGTCGGCGTTTATTGCGCCCAGTGCAGACATATATGGGGACGTTTCGATCGCAGAAAACTGCAGTATCTGGTTCCACGCAACCGTGCGTGCCGGAGCAGGCAGCGTATCGATCGGTGCAGGTACGAATGTACAGGATAACTGCGTCATTCATGTGGACAAGGGCTACAGCGTGACTGTGGGAAAAAATGTCACGATCGGGCACAGCGCGATTGTGCACGGCTGCAGCGTTGGGGACAATACACTGATTGGAATGGGTGCAATTGTCTTAAACGGCGCGTCCGTCGGCAAAAATTGTATCGTTGGAGCAGGAGCGCTGGTGACGCAGAATATGCAGATTCCGGAGGGCTCACTGGTTTATGGAAGCCCTGCCAAAATCATCCGCAGTGTAACGGAAACGGAAATCACCTCCAATCTGGAAAATGCAGCCCATTATGTCCGGGAAGGACAGGAATATGCAAAACATCTGGGGAAAGGAAATGAGAGCCATGAAGGATGACCGTTTTTTGAAATTTACCCTTTCTCTTTCCAGAATGAATAAAAAAGTACAGGCAGTCAAAACAGCTGGAATGGGGATGGTAGGATTAAAGGCTGCACACACGGCGGTGCTGTACGCGCTGAGCGGACATTCGGAGGGACTTCAGTTTGCAGAGATGGCAGCGGCCTGTGACCTTGACCCGGCGCTGATTTCCCGGACATTTTCGGAGCTGATCGCAGCCGGAATGGTGGAAAAACAAGGAGAGCCGGGACGTTACCGCGCCCGCTATGTTCTGACAGAGCAGGGCAGCCTGCAGACCGCCAAAATCCGTCAGGTCATTGGGCTGGTACAGGAAAATGCGGACAAAAATATCGCGCCGGAGGATTTGCAGACGTTTTACCGGGTGCTGGAACAGCTGCTGAATAACTTTGAAGAAATGTCGGAGCATTACGACACAGTGTTTGAATCGCTGCGGAGAGAAAGCTGAGGCAGCAGTGCCGCCGGAATTGAATAAAAGAAACAAAAGCGCAGGCATCACGGCATGCTGCGGGCAACTGGACCATATGTGGAAAATGCTGTAGAGTCACTGCCATGCGCTTATAGAATGGAGACGAAAAATGGATGCCATGCAGAAATTTCTGGAATATGCGTCTGCCTATGACGACGGAAGCGATACCAGGATCAAACTAAAAATTATTCACACGCAAAGGGTGACGGAGGTGATGGAACAGCTTACAGCGGCGCGCCTACTTTCGGAACAAGACAAAAAACTGGCGTATCTGTGTGCGGTATATCACGATATCGGAAGATTTGAGCAGCTGAAGCGCTATCACACGTTTCTGGATTATAAAAGCATCGACCACGCGCAGTTAGGGTGTGAAATCCTGCGGCAGGGCGATTTCCTGGATGAGCTTTCTGCCAGGGAAAGAGAGCAGGTTTTGACGGCCATTGGAAACCATAACCGCCTTACGATTGAGGATGGCCTGGATGAAAAGACGCTGCTTTTTGCGAAGTTAATCCGGGATGCGGACAAATGCGATATTTTCCGGGTGTTTGCCCAGGAGAATCCTGTAGATACCACCGGTTTTTCCGCAGAGCAGGTGGGCCAGGAAGCAGTTTCAGATGTGGTATATGAGAGCATTTTGGGTCATTACTGCATCAAAAAACAGGAACGAAAAACCGGGCTGGATGTCTGGGTCAGCTTTCTTAGCTTTTTCTTTGATCTGAATTTTGCAGAAAGTCTGCGAATCGTGCTGAAACAGGGCTATTATAAAAAGCGTTTTTTAGAGCTGAATTTTGAAGATCCTGCGACAGAAGAAAGGGTGCGGCGCTGTATTGCAGAAACAGAGCAGTATGCTTATGCACGTCTTAGAATGGAGGAATTGCAATGAAATTATACATGCCAACAAAGGTTTATAACGAGAAAGGCTGTGTCCGGCAGCACAGCCAGGAGCTGGCGGCGCTGGGAACAAAAGCACTGCTTGTAACGGGAAAGCATTCTTCCCGTGTAAACGGTTCCCTGCAGGACGTGAAGGATGCGCTGAACCGCGAGCAAGTGCCCTATGTGGTTTTTGACGGAATCGAGGAAAATCCTTCGGTGGAAACTGTGATGCGGGCGACTGCCCTGGGGCTTTCGGAAAAGGTCGATTTTGTGATCGGAATCGGCGGCGGTTCTCCCATGGACGCTTCTAAGGCAATTGCGCTGATGATTGCCAACCCGGAGAAAAAAGCAGACTTTTTATATGAAACAGATGCAGCGGTCAAACAGGCGGCAAATAAAGCCCTGCCAGTCGCGGCAGTACCGACGACAGCAGGAACCGGCTCAGAGGTTACACCGTATGCGATTTTGACGAGAATCGTGATGCCGAAAATAGAACTGACCACAGCGGCTGCTTCTGAGACTTCCACAGAAGCCAAGGCGGGAGAGCTGGTAAAACAGAGCATCAGCCACCATATTTTCCCAGAGCTTGCATTGGTGGATTCTACGTATCTGCAGACTGCTTCCAAAACCGGCTGTATCAACACGGCGGTGGATACGTTAGCACATCTGGTGGAGAGCCATTTAAACACGAACGCTACGCCCTACAGCCGTGTCTACAGCGAGATGGGTCTGCGGACCTTTGCAAAGGTAAAGGATGCGCTCGCTTCCTATGAAATCGGCGAAGCGCAGAGGGAGCTTCTTATGCAGGCGTGCACCCTCGGCGGTATGGCGATTTCCCACACCGGTACGAGTCTGCCCCACGGATTGAGCTATCGCGTAACCTGCGAACTGGGAACGCCCCACGGCAAAGCGGTTGGCATGTTCCTGCCGGGCTTCCTGCGCTGCTACGGTGACCAGGAAGAGGCGATGCGCGTTCTGACTTTGCTTGGTTTTGGCAGTCATCAGAGCTTCGAGGCCTATATTTACAGTCTGATCGGAGAAGAAAAAATTTCCCGTGAGCTCTGGGAGCGCACCATGAATGATCTGCTTTCCAACCCCGCGAAGCTCAAAAACTATCCGTTTCAGATGGATCGGGAAAAGCTGAACGGCCTGAGGTAAAATACCAGTCGCATCATTACTTGATCTTTCGAAACTCTAACGGTGTCCGTCCGGTGTTTTTGCGGAACATGGCGATAAAGTGACTCGGATCGGAAAAGCCGGTCTGCGCAGCAATTTCCTGCACCTCCATCCGCGGTGCTGTCAGCAGAAGCTCTTTGGCACGGTTGATGCGGCAGGTCATCAGATATTCGTAGACCGAGCAGCCCAGAAAACGCTGAAACAGCCGTGATAGATATTGGGGCGTGACAAATACCTGACGACTCAGCTGGGCCACTGTGAGGGGCAGACTGTAGCAGGTTTCTATTTCTTCGATGACTGGAGCAACATAGCGCAGATACAGCGGATCAGAAAGAAGCTTCTGACCGTCCGGGACATCCGAAAACTGTAAAAGCACCTGATAACAGTTGACGGAGAGTACCGGGATGTTGACCGGAGGATGTTCGAAAAGCTGTATGGCATCCTGCAGCAGCGCGCGTATATTCCGACATTGCTCTTTTGTGGTAAAAAGAATCGGCCGGTTGTTCAGGATTTTGGAAATACTGCCTTCGACTGTTCCGGAAAAGGTACAAAAGCAGGTGTACCACTCCGGAGTCTGGGCCAGATAAGAGTGTCGGATGGAGGGAGCGATCAGGACGCCTTCCTGTTCATGTAGCAGATAAGATTTTCCCTGAATGGTAATCCGCCCGCAGCCGGATTCGGTCTGTAAATAGTGATAGAAAGGGTAGCCGTTTGGACGCGAGGTCGCATCCTGTAGCCAGTGGTTTCCGATGGAATCGTAGATAAAGGGTTCACGCACCGGGGCGTTGCGAAAATAAATCGGCATAGGAGTCCTTTCTTTTAGTTTCAAAATGTTATATTTTTCGGACAGACTTATTATACATCCGAATAGAATTTCATACTATAATAAAATTGCCGAGCCGGTGGAGCGCTGCAAAAAAGTCTGTGCAGCGCGTCAGCGTTTTCGGAGCCGCCATGCGGCAGATTGTGAGGAAATATGTACGCAGAAGCCATTCTGAAGAAGGGCGAAGGACGCACGCTTAAAAGCGGCGGCGCCTGGGTTTACGACAACGAGATTGATCGCGTTGAGGGAGACTATGAAAACGGAGATATTCTTGCGGTAAAGGATTTTGATGGTTTCTTTTTGGGATGGGGCTTTATCAATACCCGTTCAAAAATTACAATCCGGGTGATGAGCCGCAGAAAAGAACATGAGATCACAGAAGAATTTCTGGAAAAGCGGGTGCGCAACGCATGGGAATATCGTAAAGCGACCGTAGACACCGGATGCTGCCGTCTGATCTTCGGTGAAGCGGACTGGCTGCCGGGGCTGGTAGTGGACAAGTTCTCCGACGTGCTGGTGGTGGAATCCCTGGCGCTTGGGATCGATCGTTTGAAGTCGACGATCCTTTCTCTTGTGAAAAAAGTGCTGGCAGAGGACGGTATCATGATCCGTGGCATCTATGAGCGCAGCGATGCAAAGGTACGCCTGCAGGAAGGCATGGAACGCTTCAAAGGCTTCATTGGCGACCCGTTCCCCACAAAGGTTGAAATCACAGAAAATGGTGTCCGTTACATCGTGGATGTGGAAGACGGACAAAAGACCGGATTTTTCCTGGACCAGAAATACAACAGACAGGCAATTCACAGACTCTGCCCCGACAAAAAGGTACTGGACTGCTTTACCCATACCGGTTCTTTTGCACTGAACGCGGGGATTGCGGGTGCGAGAGAGGTGCTTGGCGTGGATGCATCCATGACCGGCGTAAAGCAGGCGGAAGAAAATGCGGCATTAAACGGACTTTCCGACCGCGTAAAATTTACCTGTGCAGATGTCTTTGAGCTGCTTCCCGAGCTGGAGAAAAAGGGCGAGCAGTATGATGTCGTAATCCTGGATCCTCCCGCATTTACCAAATCCAGAAGCTCCATCAAAAATGCGGTAAAAGGGTATCGTGAAATCAATCTGCGGGGCATGAAGCTGGTAAAAGACAACGGATTTTTAGTGACCTGCTCCTGTTCCCACTTTATGGATCCGGAGCTGTTCGCAAAGACCATCCGCGAAGCAGCCCACGGAGCGCATAAGAGACTGCGTCAGGTGGAATTTAAAACACAGGCGCCGGATCATCCGATCCTCTGGGCGGCGGAGGAATCCTACTACCTGAAATTCTATATTTTCCAGGTGTGTGAGGAGCTGTAAAAAAGAAAGCCGGAACAAAATCCCGGTATCAACCAAAGTATACAAAAAGGAGACAACCAAATGAAAGTGCAGAATTTTTATGAAAATCTCTCCACTTTGCATGTCGGCACAATGGACAACCGCTGCTGGTATGTGCCGAAACAGGATGGAAGGGAGAGCCAGATCCTGTTGAGCGGGGACGACTGGAAATTTGCCTGGTATCCAAGTGTGGAAGAAGTACCGGAGCATTTCTGGGAAAAGGATCTCGAAAAAGAGGGCTTTATCAACATGGAAGTGCCCTCCTGCTGGCAGATGAAGGGCTTTGGACAGAAGCAGTACACCAATGTCCGCTATCCCATCCCTTATGACCCGCCGTATGCACCCGGTGAAAATCCCAGCGGCGCTTATGTAAAGGATTTTACTCTGACAGAAAAAGAAGCCGACGAACGTCAGTTCTTATATTTTGAGGGCGTAGATTCCTGCTTCTATGTTTGGATCAACGGCGAATTTGTCGGTTACAGCCAGGTTTCCCACAGTCCCAGCGAATTTGAAATCACCGGCAAAACCAAAGCAGGCAGCAACCGTATGGCGGTTCTGGTTTTGAAATGGTGTGACGGAACCTATCTGGAGGATCAGGATAAGCTGCGTTTTTCCGGAATTTTCCGGGATGTTGAGCTGGTGCTTCGCCCGCAGGAATTCGTACATGACTTTACGGTTCAGACTCCTGTTGCAGAGGATGGCAGCGCAGAGGTTACGGTTCGTTTTGACCGGGTGGAGGGAGATCCGGAAATCAACTGTACGCTGACGGATGCAGAGGGCAAAGAAATCGGCAGGGCAGTTTCCAACGGAGAGAACATAGCGATTCCTGTAGCTGCTCCGGTGCTCTGGAACGCAGAGCAGCCCTATCTGTACACCCTGACACTCCAGGCAGGCGCTGAAACCATCGAGCAGAAGGTCGGCATCCGCACAATCTCCGTTGAAGATGGAAAGATTTTAATCAATGGAAAACAGGTGAAATTCCGGGGCGTCAACCGCCACGATTCCAATCCTTACACCGGTGCAACCGTGACCAGGGAAGACGTGATCCGCGATCTGCAGCTGATGAAGGAAAGCAATGTCAATGCGATTCGTACCAGCCACTATCCCAATGCGCCTTATTTCCCGGAGCTGTGCAGTGAATACGGATTTTACATGATTGCGGAAGCGGATCTGGAAAGCCACGGCGTAGGAACTTTGTATACAAATGACGGACACGACTGCATGGGCTACATCGCGCAGGATGATGCCTGGGCGGAGTCGATCCTCGACCGTCAGAAGAGAAATGTGATTCGGGACAAAAACCAGAGCGCGGTTATTTTCTGGTCCCTGGGCAATGAGAGCGGCTACGGCGGCAACTTTGAGGACGCCGGAAGATGGGTAAAGGCTTATGATCCGACCCGTCTGCTGCATTATGAAGCAAGCATCTACAATTCCGCAGGCTATCACAACGATGTTTCCATGCTGGATGTGATGAGCCGGATGTATGCGGATACCGAGTGGGTAAAGGAATACTGCGAAGACCGCAGAATGAGAAAGCCCTTTATTCAGTGTGAATTTATCCATGCAATGGGCAACGGCCCCGGGGATATCCATGATTACATGGAGCTGATGTACAAATATGACAAGTTCTGCGGCGGCTTCGTATGGGAATGGTGTGATCATGCGACCTGGGAAGGCAAGGCTGCAGACGGAAGAGATATTTTCCATTACGGCGGCGATGCAGGTGAGTTCCCTCATGACGGCAACTTCTGTATGGATGGCCTGGTGTATCCGGACCGCAGACCCCATACCGGGCTTCTGGAATGGAAAAACGAAATCCGTCCGGTACATGCAGCAGGAAAAGATCTGGCAGCAGGCACTGTAGAGCTGTGGAACGTGCAGGATTTTGCTGACCTTGCAGATACCGTACAGATCCGTTATGAAATCAAAAAAGAGGGCACCCTGTTAGCAGAGGGCGAGATCCGGGAGATTACCTGCCCTGCACATGAAAAAGTGTGCATCACGATCCCTCAGCTGGGAGAGCTTTCCGGAGATCAGACCTATCTGAAGCTGACCTATGTGCAGAAAGCAGATCAGGCGCTGACCAGACAGGGCAGAGTCATGGGCTTTGACCAGATTGCGCTGTTTGAGGAAAAGGAAAAGGTTCTGGAAATTGCAGAAGCCGGAACAGTTGCACTGGAGGAAAACGATGCTTCCTGGATCATTACCTCCGACAGAATCCGCTATGTATTCGGCAAGAAGAAAGGTGCGTTTACAGAGCTTGTCAGAGATGGTAAAGCGCTGATCGAAGCACCGATGACCTTTGAAACCTGGCGTGCGCCGGTTGACAATGACAGAAATGTCCGTCAGGTCTGGGAAGAAGCCGGATATGACAGACCGTGGATCCGGGTTTATGACTGCACCGCAGAGAACGCCGGTGAAAAAGTACGCATTCACTGCGATTTCTCCATCGCCAGTGTATACAGACAGCCATTTTTACGCGCGAAGGCGCTTTGGGAAGTCAATGCAGACGGTCAGATCAAACTGACGCTGGATGCCGACAAGGATATGACCTTCCCTTACATGCCCCGGTTTGGCCTGCAGCTGGTACTGCCGGAAGATCAGGATCAGGTGGAATACATCGGATACGGTCCGACAGAAAGCTATCAGGACAAACACAGAGCCTGCTGGGTAGACCGCTTTACGACAACAGTAGATGAGCTTCTTGAGGATTATGTAAAACCTCAGGAAAATGGCAGCCATTATCACTGTGCGTATGTAAAGGTGGGAGAACTGAAGGCGGAAGGCAAAAAGCCGCTTTCCTTCAACGCTTCTTACTACACCGCACAGGAGCTGACGGAAAAGATGCACAACTACGAGCTGGAAAAATCCGGACATGTGATCTGGCATCTGGACTACGGCATGAGCGGCGTTGGTTCCAACTCTTGCGGACCGGAGCTGTTAAAGCAGTATCGTCTGAATGAAGAAAAAATGCATTGGGAGCTGGTGATTGGCTGATCGCGCAGCTACGAATTGAAATGCTATAAAGGGCTCTGCCACGCAGGCGCTTCGCACCGAAAAATGTCCCTTATATAATTCGCCGCAGGCAAAGAGCCCTGTAGCACAGAATAAAACGACCTCCGGGCTGGCGTCGAAAAGACGACAGACCCGGAGGTTTTTCATTCAGGCACTATAGTCCTGATTCAGATAAGCCTTTAACAGCCGGAATGTATTCTCCATTCCCTTTACATGGCTGCGCTCATAGCCGTGAGAAGCGTATACACCGGAGCCGATCAGCCCGTGGCGGCAATCGATACCGGAACGAAGCCCTGCTTCTGCGTCGGAGCCGTAGTGGGGATATACGTCAACTGCAAAGTCAACCTTGGCGGTGCGCGCTGCCTCGATCAGAGCAGAAACAACATCGTAATGATAAGGACCGCCGGAATCCTTTGCGCAGATGGAAACCTGGGTTTCTTTGCAGGAAAGGCCATCTCCGACGCAGCCCATATCGACTGCGAGAATTTCTGCGACATCAGCAGGAATCGAAGCGGAGCCGCCGTGACCGACTTCTTCAAAAACGGTGATATGCTGATAGATTTTGCGGGCGGGCTTTTTGTTGGTTTCCTTTAAATATTTTGCAAAGCCGAGCAGGATGCCGACACTCAGCTTATCGTCGAGAAAACGACTCTTAATGTAGCCGGATTCCGTTACGGTCGTGCGGGGATCGAAGCAGACGATGTCGCCGGTCATAATGCCGAGGGCTTCGGTATCCGCCTTGCTTTCCACAGGCTCGTCCAATACGACTTCCATTGCATCATAGGAACGGGCAGTGTCATTGTAGCTGCCGTTTACATGGATCGAGGCGTTTTTTAATTGGAACGTGCCGGAATAAACCTTGCCGCTTCTGGTGTAAACGCGGCAGTTTTCCGCCTCTGCATTGTTTGGATTCATGCCGCCGAGAGCACTCAGCATCAGACGTCCTTTTTCATTGATGCTGCAAACCATACCGCCCAAGGTATCCATGTGCGCTTCCAGCAAAATCGGTGCGTCCGCAGGATCGTCCGCCTGGTCAGGACCGTCATTGACACATACAAAAATGCCGCCCTTGTTGGTTAGCTTTGCATCGTAGCCCAGCTTTTTATATGCTCCGAGGACATACTCCGCCGCGTGTGCGGTAAAGCCGGTCGGACTGTCGATGGAAAGAATTTTTTTGGCCTGTTCTAACATATAAGACGTTATATCGTTCATCTCTTCCTCTCATTTCTGCGCACGTTTTTTGCACATGTCGAGTTTGTGTCAAGTGCGCGCAGACACAAATCTCGGGATTGAAAAATTTTATTTTTCAATCTTCGCCCCCCTTTTCGAAATTGTTTTGTTGTCGGGTTACTGTAGGGGGGCCCTCTTCAATCCGATACTAACAGGATACAAAAGCACACCGCGTCTGTCAATTGGAAAGCGTCCACGCTCTGTCGCCTGTCAGGGCACCCCGTCCATGCTCTGTCGCGCATCCCGTCCGTGCCCACATGGGACAAAATGTTGCTTTGTGGGAAAATATGCCACAAAAACGGGAATTTGGGCAATGAAAAGAATCAAAAGCCGTCGTAAGATGGGGACAAATGAAAGAGAAATAAATTTAGACAGAGCGAGAAAGGAGTCAGAACGACATGACTGAAAACAAAGTAGTACATGCAGCGCAGCGTGCCGCTTTCAGTGTTGCGATCGACGCAGCGATTAAAGCAGTAAGAGGAAAAGGAACAGAACATATGACAGAAGAGGCGGTCAAGCTGATCAATCTGGCAGAGCCGCTGCTGAGCAAGAGATATAAGGCGAGTGCATTTGATGCTGCCCGCAAATTTGTACAGGATCCCAATGGAAAATGGATGGAGTACGCGTACCGTGCCATCAACGAGATCGATCCTCATATTTTAAAAATGAACGTGCTGAACCTTGGTTATGAAGGTATGTTTTCCGGTTACAATTATGTGATGGAGCTGAGAAAAAAATACGACTGCAACATGCCCTGGATCCTGTTGTTTGATCCTACCGCATCCTGTAACCTGCATTGTAAAGGCTGCTGGGCTGCAGAATATGGCAAGACCCTGAACCTGACCTATGAAGAAATGGATAAGCTGGTAACAGAGGGCGAAGAGCTGGGGATTCACTGGTACATGTGTACCGGCGGTGAACCGATGTGCCGTAAAAACGACCTGCTGAAGCTGGCAGCAGCACATCAGAATTCAGTATTCCATCTGTTCACCAACGGAACCCTGATCGATGAGGAGTTCTGTAAGGAGGTACAGAAGGTCGGAAATATGGCATTCTTTATTTCCATCGAAGGCATCGGGGATGCAACAGATGACCGTCGTGGGAAGGGCGTATTCGACAAGGTGATGCATGCAATGGATCTGATGCAGAAGCATGGACTGCTTTATGGTACTTCCATTTGTTATACGAGTCAGAACTACAAGGCTGTTACAAGCGACGAGTTCATCGACATGCTGATCAGCCACGGCGTTCGTTTCAACTGGTACTTCCATTACATGCCGATCGGTGATGGTGCAAACGTGGATCTGATGCTGAACGCAGAGCAGAGAGAGTATATGATCCACAGAGTTCGCGAGATCCGTGGCCTGACCGGTGGTAAGCAGATTTTCTGCATTGACTTCCAGAATGACGGCGAATATATCGACGGATGTATTGCAGGAGGGCGGCAGTACGCACATATCAATCCTGCCGGAGATGTGGAGCCCTGCGTATTCATCCATTATTCCAACGCAAATATCCACGATAAGAGTTTGCTGGAATGTCTGCAGCAGCCTCTGTTTAAGGAATATCATAAGGGACAGCCCTTCAACCACAACCATTTAAGACCCTGTCCGATGCTGGAAAATCCGGAGCTTCTGGGAGAAATGGTAAAACGCAGCGGCGCTCATAGCACCGATATGCAGCAGCCGGAATCCACACAGGACGTATTCAATCGCTGCAGACCCTATGCACAGCAGTGGACGCCTGCCGCAGAGAGAATCTGGGCAGAAGAGCATCCTGACTGTGGTTCTTGCACAGCCTGTTCCAAATAAAGCAGGATAAGCCGGAATTTTCCAAAGCACCGCAGCGTGCAGAGCTTTTATAAAAGATAAATGAGCCTCGTTGGTTCTGTAAAATATTCATCACGATATTTTGCAGGATTGGCGGGGCTTTTTTATCGTATAGGAAACTTCGTTTCCATACGATAAAAACGCTCCGCGAGGATGCGCACTCGGCGCAGGGGTAGATGGTTGCCGAGGCAACCGCGCCTCGGCGCGAGAATGTGCCAAGGCACATTCTTTTTTATTCTCCTGACAATATCGCATTACAGAAAATATTTATTGAAATTCGATAAATAAATATTGACTTTCAATGTGAACGGTGCTATCTTCACAGTAAGAGAGACCTATTTTGAAAGCTGCACAGGTATGCGGCGGGATGGAGGAACCAATGAAAGACAGACTGACACTGTTTACCAAATATCTTCTGGACGTGCTGTTTTATGCCGGAATTGTTGTGACTGTGACGCTGCCCCTTGGCATACGCTTTTATGGGAAGTATGACAGTTATTTCGGGCAGCACTGGCTCAGACTGACGATCCTGTTCGGAATTTCCGGAATCTTTGCATTGATACTTTTGCAGGAGCTGCGAAAGATGTTTAAAACGGTGCTGAACGGAGACTGCTTTATCCGGGAAAATGTGCAAAGCTTAAAGCGGATGGGAATCTGCAGCTTCTGCATTGCGGCAGTTACTGCGCTGCGCCTGTTTCTTTATCTGACCCCTGCGGTACTGATCACGGTCCTGGTATTTGTGATTGCGGGACTTTTTTCTCTGGTGCTGTCCCGGGTCTTTGATACAGCTGTGACCTATAAGCTGGAAAATGACCTGACGATCTGAGCACCGGATGGAGGAGAAAGACATGATCATGATCAACCTGGACGTAATGATGGCAAAACGCAAAAAGGGACTGACAGAGCTTGCCGGAGAGGTAGACATCACGCTGGCAAACCTTTCTATCCTGAAAAATAATAAGGCAAAGGCGGTGCGGCTGTCTACGCTGAATGCGATCTGCAAAGCGCTGGACTGCCAGCCCGGTGATATCCTGCAATATGTAGATGATGAGGAGGATGTAGAAAATGAATGAGAAAACAGAAAAAGATGGAACCGGAAAATTGCAGAACAGCGCAGGCATAGCCAAAACAGAGAGTAGCACTGCCGCGACTTGCGCACAGACATCTGCAGACGCTGATCGTGCCTCCAGAACCATCCCTGCTGCGGCCAGCCGCCGTCTTGGTGCAGCGACCGCACTGTACGCCTTGCTTTACACGATCTGCCTATATCGGAATACATCGGGGATCACCTATCCTTTTTTCGTTGCAGGAACCTTGTACTATTCTTACTATTGTACCGCAAAGTGCAGGGTTCCATCCGACAGAGACAGTCTGCAAAAGAAGCTTATCAGGGCGCTTCCGTATGGGGCGGCAGAATTTTTGCTCGGTATCTCCGTGTTTTTAACAGCTGACCTGAAAATTCACCTGATGACAAAAGGAATGCTGTTCGGACTGACGCTTTTATGGACGTTGCTGCTGTTTTGTAATACAGAAAATTGGGGATTGGGAGATTTTATCCGAAACGGCTGGAAAGGTCTGTTTGGAACCTTTTCCTATCTGGATACGCCGTTTTCTGATGTTGCCGCAGCACTGAAAGCAGAAGAAAAACAAAAAGAAAATGGGAAAGGTCACTATATCCTGATCGGTCTCGTAGTCGGCATTCCGCTGCTGATGGTTGTCGCAGCACTTTTGCTGAGTGCGGATGCGGTGTTTGCAAGTCTGGTATCGCGGTTTTTCGGAGAACTGGCATGGTCGGATTTTATTACTGTTTTCCTGATGCTGGTGCTTGTCTATCTGTTTGCATACGGATTTATCCGTGGACTCCTTACCAAAAGCCTGACCGGGAAAAGACGGGAGTGCCTTGGGGAGCCACTGGCTGCAATTACGGTGCTTTCTCTTTTAACGGCAATATATGCGGTATTTTGTACAATTCAGATTGTTTATCTGTTTTTACGGGCAGGGATGCTTCCGGAACAGATGACATGGGCACAGTATGCGCGTCAGGGATTTTTCCAGCTGTTGGCAGTTTGCGTGATTAACCTTGCAGTTGTGGCGGTGTGTCTGTTTGGGTTTCGCAAAAACCGGGCACTGCAGATTCTTCTGACGGCTGTGTGCGCAATGACTTATGTGTTGATCGCCTCGAGCGCATGGAGAATGTATCTGTATATTCGCCAATATTCCCTGACGTTTCTTAGGCTGATGGTGTTGTGGGCGCTGCTCGTGATGGCGGTAATCTTTGTAGGGACGATGATAGCGGTCTGGAAGCGTGATTTTGAACTGCCGAGGTTCTGGCTGATAGCAGTCACATTTTTGTACCTGATTCCCGCGTTCGGGCGTCCGGATTACTGGATTGCATCTTATAATGTATCCCGCGAAGCCAATACCCAGGAGTCCGTCATGTATTCGCAGGATGATGACGACGCCCTCCCGACAGCCGCGGACTACTCCTATCTGCGCGGTCTGTCTGCGGATGCAGCGCCGGTTCTGATCGGACGAAAAGACCTGACCGGAGACGCTGTGCCATGGATGCATGCCTATGAAGAAGACCAACGTTCGGAAACGAAGAATCTTGGCATTCGAAACTTCAATCTGTCCCTCTGGCAGGCAAAAAGGAGACTCTCGCAGGGATGAAAGGCGCACCTGCCGTATCATCGTGTTTTCTGTCGAAGATTTCCGGTAAAATCATTGGTAAAACAGCCGGAAGGTATGCTATACTTGTGCAGAAGCAATACCCTATGCCGGCAGGGCTTTATGCAGCAGAACCTCTGCGTGGGCGGCACTGGCACAGAAAAGAAAAGAGACAGGAACAAAACGATGATATTTGATACACATGCCCATTATGATGATGAGGCGTTTGGAGAGGATCGGGGAGCGCTGATTGCTTCCCTTGCAGAACAGGGGATCGGAAGAGTCGTCAATGTGGCTGCGGACCTTGCTTCTGTATCCACGAGCCTGACTCTCGCACAACAGTATCCGTTTATTTACGCGGCGGTCGGCGTTCATCCGTCCAACGTGCAGGAGCTGACGGAGCGGGACTACGAATGGCTGGAAGAAAAACTGGCGGCTCCCAAAGCGGTTGCTGTCGGGGAAATCGGACTGGATTACTACTGGGACAAAGAGCCCGAGGTGCAGGCGCGTCAGCGGGAAAGCTTTTCCAGACAGCTTCAGCTTGCCAAAAAGCTGGATAAGCCTGTCATCATCCACTCCAGAGATGCGGCAAAGGACACGCTGGATGTGATGGCAGCGGAGGGCGGAAGCCAACTCCGCGCAGTGATTCACTGCTTTTCTTATACGAAGGAAACAGCACGGGAGTTTCAAAAATGGGACTACTATTTTGGCATTGGCGGCGTGCTGACCTTTAAAAATGCAAAAAAATTAAAAGAAGCGGCGGCAGAGCTTCCTATCGAGAGAATTTTACTGGAAACAGACTGCCCGTACCTTGCACCGGAGCCGTATCGCGGCAAACGCAATAGCTCGCTTTATCTGCCCCAGGTTGTAGCAGCACTGGCAGAGATTAAAGGACTGACCTGTCAGGAAATCGAGGATATTACCTGGCACAATGGATGTCGGTTTTACGGATTAGAATAAACGAACGGAGAAAAGAGAGGAAAATGGCAACACTTGGAATTCCTTCCAATACCATTGAGGTATTGCAGAAATATCACTTTAATTTTCAGAAAAAGTTCGGCCAGAACTTCCTGATCGATACCCATGTGCTGGAAAAAATCATGAACGCGGCACAGATTTCCAAAGATGACTGTGTTGTGGAGGTGGGACCGGGTATCGGAACCATGACCCAGTATCTCGCGGAGCGGGCGGGACATGTGGTGGCGGTCGAAATCGACAAAGCTCTGATCCCGATTTTGTCGGACACGCTGTCCGCTTATGATAATGTAGAAGTAATTAACGAAGACATTTTAAAAGTAGATTTAAACCGTCTGGTGCAGGAGAAAAACGGCGGACGTCCCATCAAGGTCGTTGCCAATCTTCCTTATTACATCACAACACCCATCATTATGGGACTGTTTGAAAGCCATGTGCCGCTGCAGAGCATCACGATCATGGTGCAGAAAGAAGTCGCAGACCGGATGCAGGTTGGACCCGGTACAAAGGATTATGGTGCTCTTTCCCTGGCGGTGCAGTATTATGCAAAGCCGGAGATTGTTGCGAACGTTCCGCCGAACTGCTTTATCCCGCGACCCAATGTGGGCAGTGCGGTCATCCGTCTGGATCGCTATGCAGAACCGCCGGTACAGACTGCAGATGAGCAGTTTATGTTTTCTGTTATCCGCGCATCCTTCAATCAGCGCCGCAAAACCCTGGTCAACGGCCTTTCCAATGCGCCGGGGCTGAACGTGTCCAAAGAAAAAATCAAGGAAGTGCTGGCTCGGATGGAGCTGTCAGAAACCGTCCGCGGCGAAACCCTGACACTGGAACAGTTTGCACAGCTGGCAGATTTGCTTCGAGGCTGACGTGTTGTCAGAGGAAAGAACAGCATACCGATCCGTGTGATACGGACAAAAATCTTTTGATTGCGTTTATCGGACTTGCAGTGGTTGCAGGAATTGCAGCAATTTATCGGAAGGTTTCATGAGGGTATTTGTCCGGTTATTTTTGCTTTGGTAAAAAATTTTCAAAAATATACATACAAAACTGCTTCTGACACTGCTCCAATTCCTTTTCCGAGCGAAGAACCCAGGCGGCGCAGGGGGCATGGAACAGACCGTGCGCCAGCTTCAGGGAGATATCCCTTTGGAACAGCAGATTATAAGAAATAAAATCCGGTTTGCTGATAAAATTCAGGATCATTTTTCCGAACAGATACTGGAACGGACTCAGAGAGTGATTTTCAATATTGAAATTGGTGGAAAGCTGCCCGCGGAAAATCTGCGGGCGGTTTTTTCGATACCAGTAAAGTGCGGCAGGATGAAAGGATTCGATACAGTAATCCCCGGAATATTCTGAAAGCAGGGCGTCTGCTTCTCGGGGAATGTCGAAATCCAGATGTTCCATTTTAAGCTCAACCAGAAGCGGAACCTTCCCGTTTACAAGGGCTAATGCTTCCTGAAAAGAAGGAATATGCTCTTTCGTATTTACAAGGGAAAGCTGACGAAGCTCTGCAAAGGTCAGTTCGTTTACCCGTCGGTCGATACCGCACATTCTGCCGAGGGTCGCATCATGGAAGACAACAGGGGTCCGGTCGGCAGAAAGCTGGACATCCAATTCGATCCCGTATCCGGCATCTACTGCTCTCTGAAAGGCGGCAAGGGAGTTTTCAGGAATCTGATGGTTATTATCATGCAGCCCCCTGTGGGCAAAAAATGTGCCGAGAAAGGGGGAGCTGTCTGCGCGGCGGATTCTGGGGTGCATCAGAAACACATACAGTGCGGCGAGGCAGATGAAGATCTGTAAAAATATCATGGCAAGTCTCTTTTCTTTTTTAATCAAATCTGAGGATCATTCCGTGCAAGCATATCATTCCATGCATGCACAGTATAGGACTGTTCTTTGAAAATGTCAAAAAGTAAGGCAAGGTCAAAAAGGAGTGGCTAGCCGGAAGGAAACGCGGTATACTATAGGCACGAGTGAACTGTGAATATAAGTAAGGAGTAAAACAAATGAGAAGCATTCAGGTAGAAAAGGTGCGGGACGCGGTAAGGGATATGTGCATTGAAGCCAATTACAGTCTGTCCCCGGATATGCGCTGCGTATTTGAAAAAGCCTGTCAGGAGGAAAAATCTCCTCTGGGGCGTCAGATTCTAAATCAGCTTTCTGAAAATCTGGAAATTGCCAAAAAGGATGAGATCCCGATCTGTCAGGATACCGGAATGGCTGTCGTTTTTCTGGAAGTGGGACAGGAGGTTCATTTTGAAGGCGGAAGCCTGGAAGAGGCAGTGCAGGAAGGAATCTGTCTTGGTTATACAGAAGGATACCTTCGGAAATCCGTTGTTGGAGATCCCGTTCTGCGAGTCAATACCGGGGACAATACACCCGGCGTGCTCTATTATGAAATTGTGCCCGGAGACCGCGTGACGATTCAGGTTGCGCCCAAGGGCTTTGGAAGTGAAAATATGAGCCGCGTTTTTATGCTGAAACCGGCAGATGGCCTGGAAGGTGTCAAAAATGCTATCCTGACGGCGGTAAAGGATGCGGGACCGAATGCCTGTCCTCCCATGGTTGTCGGTGTCGGTGTCGGCGGTACCTTTGAGAAATGCGCCCTGATGGCGAAAAAAGCACTGCTGCGCACGACAGGGGAACATTCAGAAATTGAATGGGTGAGCAACCTGGAAAAAGAGGTTTTGCAGGAGCTGAACCAGACAGGAATCGGCCCCGGCGGGCTGGGCGGTACCACGACCGTTCTGGCGGTTCATGTTAATACCTATCCGACGCATATTGCAGGGCTTCCGGTTGCAGTCAACATCTGCTGTCATGTAAACCGCCATGCCAAAAGAGAACTCTAAGCGCATAAAGGGGAGAATACAAATGGAAAAGCATATTAAAGTACCAATGACCCGCGAGGAGGCAAAACAGCTCAAAGCCGGGGATTATGTATATCTGACCGGAACAATTTATACCGCGCGTGATGCGGCCCACAAACGGATGCAGGAAACGCTTACAGCAGGAAAAGAGCTGCCGATTTCAATCGACGGAACAATTATTTACTATATGGGACCGTCCCCGGCGCGGGAGGGAAGACCGATTGGTTCTGCAGGACCGACAACCGCGAGCCGAATGGATAAGTATGCGCCCCAGCTTCTGGATCTGGGACTTCTCGGCATGATTGGAAAAGGACGCAGGAGCAGCGCGGTCAAAGAAGCAGTCGTGCGCAATGGAGCTGTTTACTTTGCTGCGGTCGGCGGAGCGGGCGCATTATTATCCAAATCCATCCGGGAAGCAGAGGTTGTTGCATATGAAGACCTTGGCACAGAAGCAATCCGCAAGTTAACCGTAGAAGAATTTCCGGTCATTGTCTGCATGGACTCGGAAGGAACCGATTTGTATGAAACCGCTGCAGAAAAATACAGGGAGGAATTTGTATGAAACGAATTATCCTGATGGTGGTGACCAACCTGTTCTTCGTAATTGTCTGCTGGCCGAAGCTGTGCCGTATGGCGGCGCATCCCGAGCGCTATACAAAAGAAAAGCGCTGGAAGCATCTGCAGTTCTGGGTAGAGCGGGCATGCAAGGGCGGAAGAATTATATTAGAAGCCCACGGTCAGGAAAAGCTGCCGGAGGAACCGTTTATTCTGTACCCGAACCATCAGGGAATGTTTGATGTCCTGGCAATTACCGGAACCTGTGATCATTTCTTCGGCGTTGTAAATAAGAAAGAAGTGAGAAATGTCCTATTATTAAAACAGGTATTTCAGATTACCGGCTCTTTGTCAATCGATCGGGAGGATATCCGGCAGTCCCTGCAGGTAATCAATCAGGTGGCAGAGCGGGTAAAGGGCGGGGATAACTTTCTGATCTTTGCAGAAGGGACAAGAAGCCGCCGGGGAAATCAGATGCTGGAAATGAAGGGCGGCAGCTTTAAAAGTGCTTATAAGGCAAAGTGCCCGGTTGTCCCGACAGCACTGATCAACTCGTTCGTTCCATTTGACAGCCATACAATCAAACCGGTAACGGTTAAGGTGATTTACCTTGACCCGATTCCTTATGAAGAATATAAAGGAATGAAGACGCTGGAGCTGGCAGCAGAGGTGAAAAAACGCATCGAAAATGCCATTGCAGAATTTTCCTGAAAAAGTGGTTGACAGACGCAATATAAATAGATATAATGATTTATGCGTTCAGAAATGACGCATACCAATAGCATATTGGCAGAGGATCATTCAGACGATGTGGAGAAATACTCAAGAGGCTGAAGAGGCGCCCCTGCTAAGGGTGTAGGTCGTGTTAAAGCGGCGCGAGGGTTCAAATCCCTCTTTCTCCGTTAGCTCTGCCAGAAAAGAGAATCCTGATCTCTGGGCTTCTTTTTTTATCCCAAATAACCAGACACTGTTGAGACAACATGAAATGCTTGTAAAGATATGGTAAAAAGTTATTGACAGGGAAAAGGCAATATGCTATATTGTAAACCTACCGTGAAAGCGGCGGTGATCATCTTCGAAAAAAGATGAAAAAACTGCTTGACACGAACGGCAAGTTCTGATAAACTACTGAACTGTTGCTGCGAGTGATAAGCAACCGGGTTTCGAAAGAAACTTGAAAATAAAATGAAAAAAGTTCTTGACAAACAGAACTG
>NZ_JBKVPW010000020.1:0-57641 GCF_046968865.1 Gallintestinimicrobium sp.
CGCATAATAAAGAGCTATTCATATCTCCCCATTTGCGTAGGTTCTGGACTTACGTAAGCTTTGTTATGTCATAAATTTCCATTTTTCCGATTTACAAAAGCTAACTGTCAAATCCATCTTTTAAATCAATTCGTTTTGCTCATCTCTCTACTTATTGTAAAACATTGCCCCTGGGACAAGCCAATACATTTTCAAAAAAAATTACATGAAAATTTCAAAAGATTTAATGCATATTAAAATTTTAAACAATTTTTCTGTTGTTAATTTGGATTTCTGCTTGATATACCACCTTGCTATGAATTTATCTACGGGTTTTCCGTTTTTATTTTTGATGATATATTTTACTATTTTATTTACCACACCTGCTAGCTGATACCCAAAGTATATTTTTATCTTTCTTTTGCGTCCATACTTACCATTCTTGCAATTCTACTTCAGAACCAAATGTCATCTCAAGAAGTTCTGCTGCAATATCTTTACTGCATACCCGCATCAAATTGTCCTCGGCATCTTCCTTTGACAGCAGATTCACACTTCCATACCAGACAATCTCATTATCGATTACGGCATAATGCTCACAAGTCTCTTCTACAAGCCTGATTTCAAAACCGGCTTTTCGAAGTCTCTCCATAAGCTCCATCCGGACATCATCTTTGCCATATTTATAGGCATCCGGATGCCATGTAACAATTGTTACCTCAACTCCCAACTCCCGCCGCTTTCCAAGCATGTTTATAATGCGATCCACTTTTTGATTATTTAACCTCGGACTTGATACAACGACCGCGGAATTAGCCTCCTCAAGATCCTTCCAATAAGTTTCTGCATAGTTTTCAATATCATAGATTGCATTTGCCTTCTGCTTTTCGCCGTCCATATTAACGCAAAGTTCATATCCGATCTTTTTATATGCCTTCAGCCTTGCTGAATACATTTTATCGAACTTTGGAATATGACTGTCCACATAATCATAGACGATGACATTTTCTTTACCATCATAATCCCTGTTAAGTCGCCCGACATACTGCTCCACAACATTTTCTCCTGAAACGGGAGTCGCCATGAACAGAGTATCAAGTCGCGGAAAATCGAAGCCCTCTCCAAGTAAAGAGCCCGTTCCCACAAGAATAAGACTGTCCGAATCATCAACTTTATTCAGTTCTTCCACCTGAGCCCTGCGCGCTTTCGTTCCATTTGCCCCCGTTAGCAAGATCAATCGGTCAGCATATGTCTTAAGCCTTTCAGACAGCTTCTTGGCATGATCAACATATTTCGTCAGTACTACCGGAGTTCTTCCAGCTTGCACACAGTCCGCCACATCCCTGATAATCTGTTCGTCACGAACATCATTATTCCTTATCAGTTCATAGGCATCATTACCATATGGTGTTTTTGACAAATGATGCGGCTTTACTGTCCGGGTAAATCGGGGATATACCAGATGATTAATATTCTGCTCCTCGGCTCTGTCTTTTGCTGTAAACCTATACCTGATAGGGCCGAGCAGAAATTCGTTTATCTTTTCCTTACCATCACCACGTTTCGGTGTTGCCGTCACGCCATACACATACTTTGCATTTATCTCCTGCAGCACTTCTATCGCGCTATCCGATGCTGCGTGATGGCATTCGTCAAAATATACTTGAGCATATTCTTTCAGCTTCGGATGAAATCCATCTTTTTTCTTAAGAGAACGTATCATGGCCACATCCACTATTCCGGTCAGTGTATCATGCGCTCCTTGAAGATTTCCAATCAATGATTTTCTTTTTCGTGTACGCCCGGTCTTTGTCTGATATTCAGGTAGTTCTTCATCAATATCCAAAAACTCCTCCAGACGCTTAATCCACTGGTTCATCAGATCTGCCCTGTCTACAAGTATTAAGGTACTTATGCCTCTTCTTGCGATCATATCACAGCAGACTACAGTCTTACCAAACGCTGTTGCGGCGTGCAGTATCCCGGTTTCATTTTCAAGCATAGTTTCCACAGCCGGAATCTGTGATTCACGCAATTCTCCCCTAAACGAAATATTGAGTTCCTGCCCTTTGGTTCTCTTGTCTTCAATCTTATAACTGATCCCCGCATTATCAAACTTCTTTAGAATTTCTTCCCGAAGTCCGCGAGGCAATACAATATATTTTCCTTCGTCACTTCCAAGGTAAATGAATCTGGATTCATCGTAATTTGGCATATCCATAGCCTGATTCTGGAAATACTGCTTGTTTGAAAATGTTGCCATACGGCGAAGCTGTCTTTTTGTCTTATTGGACATTCCTGTTGAGTCTATGTAAATGCGGTCAGCCAGCACGATACGCACCACGCCCTTAACACTGCCTGCTTCAATCTCAGAATTCTTATCCCATGGCGCATCAGTACCGTTGTCTTCGCTGGTGGATCCCGTACTGTACCATAAAGAAAGATAGTCCTCTATCCCCTGTCTGGTCAGTCGCCTTGTCCCGGCAAGAACATTTAACTGATCTTCATATGCGTTCCAATTTTCATCAATAAAAGCACTGTTTCCGGACTTCAAGGCCATTCCTTGTAAAGGAAGTGCAATAACATTTCCAAGTCCGCCCTCAGGGAGCGCATCCTGCGTCGGTATCATGCGATCATAGTATTTGAAGGACTTAAGATTGACGGATTCAGCTCCTTTCTCTAGCAACGCAAAGCCAAATCTTCTCGCCAATCTGGCAGGAACCATTTCCTTGAAGAATATCCAAAGATGCGCACCGCGTCCCGACCTTGACCGTTCCACCGCAGCGTCCACATCCAGATTCTTACAAATGTGCCGCAAAGCATTTATTTCTTCTTTCCAGCCATCATCAATATTCGCATAATCTTCCTGCTCCGCTCCCTTTGCATGGTTATCAAAATCAAATACAAGTAACTGACAAAGGTTATTTTCAAGCATCGGATATATCGCCACGACATCATTGCCATTTGGATCTGTCCCATTCATATGCGCCTTTATCAAAGGCAGAGTAACCGGCTTGTATGCCCTTAATTCGCAATCCTTACAACGAACTCCATCCTTTTTCTGTATATGGCAGCCACGATCCCAGCGGTTAAAGCACTGCGTATAATACCCGTTCTTCCCCGTTTTGGGATTCGTATAACGAAGATCATACACATCCTTCCTTCCGCGGCAGAACATCATAAAGAAGTCACTTGCAATCTTATCCGTAACATCAAATTTCTTAATACGAGCACCCTGATCAGGATCATACAATTCCACAACTCCTTCAGCGTCGCCTGACACAATATCCGCATACGAAACACCGGCTTCTTCCAAACGCTCTTTCAGAAGTCGGTTTTCATCCTCCAATGCCTGTATCCTGGATTGTAATGATTTGATTGTATCTGAATATTGTTGCGTAGGTTCCTTCATCCTTATCACACTCCCAGTTTCCCCATAACCTCTATCTTCTCGTATTTTCCGGTTTCCGAATCAATAACCATCATCGCAGACTCTCCAATCTGTCTTCCGTCTCTATAGGTAGAGAACACATCTGTCGATATGATGCCGTCTTTTTCAAATATCCTCTCCACCGGAGTATGCCCTACCACCTGTTTGTATATATCTGCTCTGAATATCTCTCTGGTCTCATACTGTGGTCTGAACCATAAGGGTGATTCATCATTCCAGAGATAATTATGTGGAGCATCGTTTACCGCTGCAATAACTTCCTCTATATCAGCATCCAGCAGATCCTTGTTAAGCCATCTTAGGAAATCAGCTGTAAGCCCTCCATGTGAGAAAAGCACATTGTCAATCCGATGCATTATGTTTATCTGTACCGGACTCTTAAGGCGGTTCTCAAGTTCTTCAAGCTTTGACATTACCGTCCTCTCGGCATAGGGAGAATATCCGGTCTCAAGTCTTCCCCACGAGTAGCTGACATCATGATTACCGTAACACCAGAGAGTATCCGGATAGTCCTCAGCAAATGCGATTGCCCGATCAAATGTTTCTTTATATCGTTCTATCTGAAATTCCATATTCCAGTCATCCGGCATATCCATCAGGCACACAGCCCGATCCGCCTTACCGTCTCTTAAGATTTTCTCTGTCCTGTCGAATATCCATGGTTTTAGATGAATATCAGGAATCACAAGTACTCGCATAACTCCATCTCCTAAAATTGATATACAAACTTGTAACAATTTTCTTACAAGTAAATCTCCTTCAACAACTCCACGCCCCTATCTCTGTCAAAAGGCATTCCCATCTGCAAAAGTCGTACCTCCGATTCATCTACTGCACTGATTTCCTCGACATATCTATGTATACTCTCTGTCACCAGCCCTTCTGATTCAACTTTTGTTCCCGCTGTAACAATCTGCAACAATCGGAATACATCGTACTTATGTTTCTTTAAATCCTTTTCATTAACATGCTCGCCGGCTCTTTTTCTGTCCAAAAGGTTAATCCACGCATACATTTTGAACGGAATCAGATGCTCTGCTCCCAGAACACCAATACCATCAACCACTCTGCGTCCGGACATCATAAATTTATAGAAGTCATCGTTCAGAAGAATCGCTGATAAACTGGAAGTATCATCATCAATATGAATCGGAATGATTCCCTCTTCTATTTCAAGATGATATCCCGGCTTTCTTGAAAACAACTCAATCATAGTAGGATAACCGAATTTTCCTTCTGTGAAGCGGTAAAGGTGCATATTCTGTTCATTCTTCCATCCGCACTTATAGCCGCCTTCTTTTATGTATTCCCAGAATACGCTCGCAAATTCCGGGAAGTTATCCTCCATAATCAGGATCATATCAATATCTTTTGTCGCTCGAAATGGCAAGTCTGCCTCTGAGAGTAGAATATCGCAGGCAGTTCCGCCGATAATAGTGTAATAATCCGTATAATCTTTAAATTTTTCTCTAAAAGAGTCTATCCCTGGTACCATTTATAATTCCTCCAACAGTTCCTCAATACTCATTTCTATTCTTTCGTCTTCGTTACCTTTGAATGTACATGCCAGTGAAACAGGATCAACACGCCCTTCTCTTGCAAAATAAGAAGGATTGTATTTCCATAATTGTATCTTCAAGCAGTCGTCTGGGTCTTCAGATCTGGCATCCACAATTTCCAACTGGTCAACAACTTCCTCGCCCTTGTAGATTGCACGTTCCTCTATTCTTGGTGGATTCAATTCTGACTCCTGACTAAGTGCAGTTTCTCCTGCGCTAAATGATTCAAAGGTTGCTTCATATCGCATAATTGTAATCACTTTCTGGACCGGATTAATCAAATATCCTTTTGCATTTTCATAATACTCTTTCCGTGAGTAATTTCTCTTAATAGCAATCTCTGTTCCTGATTTCATCTGCTGGATGAGTCCCATTTCCTCTAATTGCGCTGTTGCTCTTGTAATGGACGTTTTGGTAAGATTCAGCTTGTTCGCAACTTCACTTTTTAACACAGATTCCTCATCACTCATATATAACAATTCAAGGAACACCATCTGTGTTGCCGGCATCATCTTATCCGCTTTGACAAGCTGCTTGCGATACACATCCTGCAATACAATTCCCATAAATGGTAAGAATACATTTCCCGGCAAATTCACAAACGGAACTCCGCTTTTTACCAGAGCATTTCTCATGGATACGTTGTTTAACGCTACTTCATATGCTACAGGGCACTGCAATGCTTCCTCATACTTTGCTTTCTGCTTTTTCATTGCAGCAACACTTAGCTCCGTTTCCTTCATAACATCTATTATGGCAAAGTTAACACCATATATTTCAACTATCATAATATCACGCATAGTCATAAAGATCGGCAATGGTAATTTATTCTTGTATTCTGCTATTTTTACTTTGCAGCCAAAATACTTCTCTAATTGCTTTTTCATATGGCATCTCCTTGTAACACATTTTTATATATAATAACATAATTTATGTTACTTTTCAATTTTTTTGTTATTTCATTGTAATCAGCTTGGTTTCTATGCATGTTTAGGTAAGGTATACGATTATTATTAATAGTACAACCACATAGTATGTATTGCCGTCAAACATCAAATTGATTCCCTTATTTTTATCAATTTTTGATGCAATTACCGGAACTAATAATTATTCTAATAACAATTCGGAACATTTTGATAACATTTCGGTGCATCGTAATGTTCATACTCCTCAACTTCCATCTCGCGACTGCACATGCAACAGTTCCATATAAACAAACCGACATTCAAACCGACATTTTATGCAAACGAAAAGAAGTCCCCGAAGGAACTCCTTTCACCACAAATCATATTCATTTTTATCGAGGGCAGTCCGGTTAATAAATCAGTGAAATATCAAAATAGGGGTACAATGGGGGTACAAATACCATTCTCATTCCCCAAGGGTCTTGATTTCAAGCCATTTCAGGCAAAAGTACGAGTTCTGCCGTGGCAAATAAATAATACTTTTATCTTACCCATTTTATCTCCTCATATCTTCTCAAAGCCTTGTAAATACTGGCTTTCCAGCCTTTATACACTTTTTTCTAAAACGGCTTTTTTTCTCATAAATTCATGCATTTTCTCATGTTTTTTCGGGCATTTTGGTTATAAATGGGTTATTTTTCTTATCCGGAAAGCCTTACGAAATAAGGCTTTCATGAGTTATTTGTGCATATTTTGGGGTTACAAACCGGTTTTTATCCAGTTCTTTCTTCGCTTCTTTCAACCTGGTTCTCTCTTCTGACTGTCATTGACCAGTATCATACCAAGTTCAAATCCGAATGGATTCTTAAGAATCAGATCATCATCTACAGCCATCTGAAATGCCGGTCTTAACACGCCTCTGATCGAATGAATTGAACTGTATCCTCGTCCATCTCTTTGAAGCTTAATCAGAAATACCTTCGCATCAGACAGCTTAACGTCATCCATCTAGTTGTATTTCTAATCATCAATTATTTCCCAGTGTCCATTGGAACCACGACCAACAAATCGGACAATACCTATATCTTTGATGTGACGTTTTACAGTCTTGGAACTTATTCCTAACGTCATTGCCATTTTTTCTGTACTGATTTTATTATCCTTTTTTATCATATTCAATATTTGAATTTCCAACGGATTGCTTTCTTTTTTCTGAGGGACATTCCGAGGGACATTCCGAGGGACATCCTGAGGGACATTGTAATTCAAATTTGGCATCACAACTGTAAACTGGTACCGATCTGATCTAAAAGACGGCTTTTTACTTTCGTCATAGTTGATCTGAAATTCATAGCCGCCGATGATTTTTCCAAATCCACTACCTTTACGTTCCATATATCCCAGCCGATTAAATATATCTGCCAAAACCGGGTTTCTTCTCGTTGACGGAACTGTAAGTGGATCTCTGTCCTGAATAATGGAACCGTCCGGCATGCCTCCTGGCGAATAAATTTCCATACGATCATCGTAAATATCAATATGCACTTCACTACCATTCACCAGATAATCTCTATGAGCCAATGCATTAACCAACGCTTCATGATAACTACGTTCTACATATTCCGGCATTTCTTCTCTGGAATTAGCAGTCTTTCTCCACATTAATTTCGCATTTCTCTTAATAAAAGCTTCTCCATTATCAATTAATGACAATACACTTCCAGAATATTCCGCATCGTCAAATGCATCTATTGTACCACCGCTTTTATTTAATCCATTCCACCGGGTACAAAATAATCTTGACCATCGAATAGGGCTTTCATCTGCAACCAAGGCTCCGGCATTTGTCAAATATCCTTGCTCATTTGCCAACCCAAATGATATAAGATCTTTCTCATCAAAACTATTTCCTGTCCATTTTTTATATCTTTCCCGGAGTTTGGAAAAAGCAAAATCTTCCACCTTATACGTAGAAATCTGTGAATCATAAGATGTATTTCTACCGCGCAATACCAGTCTTTTCAATTCCGTTGATGTTGCTTTCACACTCTCGTTTCCAACACGAACATATGCTTCCAGCACACCATCACCCGAATAATAGTACGGTGTCTCTTCACCTTTGAAGATATCCAGTATAATTAATACTTTTCCATCTTCGACCTGTTCAAATCGAAGACGAAATTCTGGAACTGGATCCATCCTTGTCTTAATGATTTCACTTATTTTCTCAGCATCGCTATTCGGATTCTCAAGTCCTACAATTTCATCATTATCGGCTATTCCAAAGATTAATGTTCCACCAAATGTATTTGCAAAAGCACTTACGCTCTTACACCAACTCTTTGGTTTCTTCGCTTCCAAAGATAGCTTTTTGTCATATTCAGTTGCTTCACCGATTAATTGTTTTATATCCAAGCTTTTCACCAACTTTCTATTAAATTAGACATATTCCCAACTCTTTTCATTATATAAGTCCAACTACATCTTTTGAAAATACTCCTCCGCAATCTTATCCAACTGAGCTGCAATTAATTTAAACTCTTTATTCAAATCCAATGTTTTTACACTAATCTTATTTCCACTCATTACATAACTGCAATCTGGTGTGATTGCTTCCTCTGTTTTTGCATATAACAACATTCCAGATTCTCGGCAGATATATTCCAGTGCTCTTGGAAAGACTGGATTGCCTCCCACTTATACTTTTCATCTTTCCAATGATTTGGAAAATATTCTTTATAAGCAGCAATAACCGCTACTAATTTTTCTTGATCAAACATTTGCATCCTCCATCTAATATATTCCGTCTATAAAGATATAAAAATTATAATCTATCAACATTTTCTTTTCAATTCGATTTATTCACAGAAAAAAGCCATAAGATTTCTCTTTCCAAAATCTTACAGCTTTTCTACCATATTGCGTCCCCAATATCATCTATATTTATATGTAATATCTGCACAAAATACCGTGGGTTATTTTCGGGGTATTTTCTGACCGCCTATGCCCTCCGGTCCGTGATTTTACTGGCTTTTTTGCGAAGCTTTCAAAGAGTGCCGTGGCAAATAAAGAAAGCTTTTATCATTGTTGCATAACCTCGCATTTTTTAGTTTTTCTTGGTATTTCGGGCTTTGTAAGCCTTTGTAAATTTTTGCTTTCTGACATAACCTGAGTATTCCGGGCGATTCTGATTCTTCCGCAATTATCCGTATCGTTTTGCCTTCACATACATTACTTTTGCCGCTAAAAGTACTTTGCTGCATCTTCCATACATAGTACGTTTTACCATTTTTAATTTACCATTTGTTCCTTCAACAAAACCATTTGAAAGTTCACAGGCATCTAATCCAGATTCTTCTGCAGAATGCTAATCAATTCCTCAATAACGATTGGCTTGGATAAGAATCCGTCCATACCGCATTCCAGTGCTTTCTTTTTATCCTCATCAAAAGCATTGGCAGTCATGGCAAGAATTGTAATACCCGCCAGTGCCGGATTATCCAGAGCACGGATCTGCTTCGTGGCCTCATATCCATTCATTACAGGCATCTGCACATCCATCAGCACCAGATCATAATTACCTGGCTTTGAATTCTTAACTTTTTCCACTGCCTCTGCTCCATTTTCGGCAGTGTCAACCAGGAAGCCATATTCATTGAGGATCTCCGCTGCAATTTCACTGTTCAGTTCATTGTCTTCCACAAGCAGTATGTATCTGCCTCTGAAATCCGAACCTGCTGTCGGAAGGATTGCAGTCTCTGCCTCTGCCTGTTTCTGGCCGATCGCAGTCATCAAGGTATCTCTGATATCTGACATGAACATTGGTTTTGCACAGAATGCAGTCACTCCGGCTGCTCTGGCTTCCACTTCGATATCTGACCAGTCATAAGCTGTCAGAATTATGATCGGCGTATCATCTCCAAGGCTGCGGATCTGACGGGTAACTTCAATGCCATTCATATCCGGCAAACGCCAGTCGATGATATAAGCATGGAATGCATCTCCCATTTCCATAGACTGCCGTGCACGGAGAACAGCTTCTTTTCCGGAAAGTGTCCATTCCGAACGCATTCCAACCTTCACAAGCATTTTTGTCACGCTGTCACAGGTATTAAAATCGTCGTCTACAACTAATGCTTTAAGTCCTTCCAGTTCTGCGATCTTCTCTATCCGTTGGTGCTTAGACTGAATCCGAAATGGCAGACGAACAATAAATTCGGTGCCTTTTCCCTGTTCTGTCAAAACCTCAATGGTACCGCCCATCATATTCACAATATTCTTGGTAATGGCCATGCCAAGTCCTGTACCCTGGATCCTGCTGACCGTGGAAGTACGTTCCCTCTCAAAGGGCGAAAAGATCTTCTGTACAAATTCCTGGCTCATGCCGATTCCGTTATCCTTTACCCGGATCTCATACAATTCACTGCCCTTTACTGTCCCCGGGTACTGTCTGATCCGGACAGAAACGGTTCCTCCTGCCGGTGTAAACTTCACTGCATTGGACAAAAGATTCAGCAGCACCTGGTTCAGCCGCGTCTTATCACAATAGACATCCTCATTCGTAATATCCATGGCGTCCATATAAAGTTCCAGCTGCTTCGCATGTATTTGTCCACTGATGATCGTCTTCAGGTCATGAAGTACATCCGACAGACTGACCTCTGTTTCTTCCAGATGGATCTTTCCGCTCTCAATCCGGCTCATATCCAGTATGTCATTGATCAATGAGAGCAGATGGTTGCTGGAGGAAAGGATCTTGCCCAGATAATCCCGAACTCTTTTCTTGTCATCAATATTACTTACAGCCAGTGTCGTAAAACCGATAATCGCATTCATTGGTGTCCGGATATCGTGAGACATATTGGAAAGGAACGAACTCTTTGCCTTGTTTGCTGTCTCCGCAGCACGTACAGCCTCAGAAAGTGCCTGGTTCATTTTCCGGTCAGAGGTCCGGTCTGACATAACCAGGATATATTTCTTTTTCCCGTTTACCTCACTGCCCATTGCAATATTATGGAACCAGCGTTTTTCCCCTGTCTTCAGATGAACATATTCAAAATCCCATTCTCTCTGTTCCTGAACCTGAATTTCCTCCAGATAATTTTTCTCCGGATCTTCCTGTTTCTCTGAATGCAGTTTTCCCAGAATACAAATATCCTTATGAATCTGTTCTACCGTAATCCCCAACAGCTTTTCCACATTTGGACTGACGTAATCTGCCTGATATGTTTTTGCATCCAGCATCAGAAAGACATCATCCACGTTCATGGAAAGCTTTTGAAACAGCTCATCCCGATACAGAATCTCCGTATCCTTTCTTCTGAGATTTGTCCTGTTTTTTTGAATAATAAGACTGATAAAAAGTGCAGCTATACAAAACACGATCGCACTAACAAAGATTATCGTACTACGCTGCAGACGGTTCATGCTGGCATTGACGATATCCGCCTGGACAAGTCCCAGAAACATCCAGTCCTGAATATCTGATTTTTCATAGACCAGATAGTAGTTCCTTCCATCCATATTTAGCAGCATCGCATCGGTACGTCCTGCTTTAAACTTCTCCAAAAGCGCATTGATCTCTTTTTCAGACATATCAGAATGCTCTCTTAGAATTCCGAAAAAATTATACACGTTCCCCCATGCCTCAGAAGAATGATCCACCACAACACGACCATCCGGATGAATCATAAAGCTCTGGGCATTTCCATCGAAAGCAGAAATATCCAGTACATCTACAATATCAGAGTTTTCGTAAGCAATAGCAATCGCATCATATTCAAATCCCTGATAAATTCCATGAGCCTTAGGCGTGGCAAAAATAAGCAGCTGAGATTTTCCGGGAACTGCTGCATTCGCTATCACATCATTTCCCTGCCGGATTTCCTCTTCCATATTTTCCTGTAATCCAAGGTACCCTGTTTCCCCTGTCGCCATCTTGTAGTCCCCGTCAGCTGACAGAAAAAAGAACTCTAAAAATCCTGTATCCTCCTGTGCTTTCTTTATATAGTCACAAATTTCATCTTCGCTCAAAATATCCTGCAGATTCTCTCCCCATATATGAAGATATGTCAGGTTCTTATCTGTCAGTTCTCTCATCATGTTATCAGACTGATGAAAAACCTCCGTCAAATGAGAAACACTTTCCTCATAAACAGTTTTCGACACAAATCTAAAATATCGGAAAACACCCAAAACAATTCCCACCAAAACAGCGATACAGACAACTGCCATGAATTGTTTTCTCCTGACAGGCTTCTTTCTATCCGTATTATGATTTTCAATATCCATTCTTTCCGCTCATTTCTGCGCACGCTTTTTGCGCATGTCGAGTTTGTGTCAGTGCGCGCACACACAAATCTCACGATTGAAAAACTTTATCTTTCAATCTTCTCACCTCAGCGTCATGTAATCTTCAGGCTCTGCAAGAATGGCATTACCATCTGAAACATACCCTGTCCAGGTGTCTTTCACAGTGGTATCTCCTCCATCAAACACAATATTCTCATCTGCCGGATAAGCCTTCATGTGTTTTGATGTCGCGAGACAGGTTACCGTGAAAGTATCCTCGTCCTGAATTTGTTTTCCGTCCTTTGTAACCTTGCTCACGGTGTAACCATCCTCTGTTTCCTTGATTTCCACAGAAATTCCACTGACCACTGGCAGAGAGCCACGATTAAACGGAATAAAGCCTCCCTCATAGCCTTCTACAAAGCTTTTAACTGTCTCTTTCAGTTCAGCACCGCTCATCTTACTGCTGTAAGCCAAAAGATCATTTGGCATGATCATGTCACCTGCCATTTTTTCTGTATAACCGGCTTTCAGCACGTTTCCCGTAAAGCTATTTCCGGTTGCAATCAGCACATCTGACCCATAGATGCTGCGCAGAGTATTTGCCATAACAGAATATGCTGCATTTCCTTCCCTGCTATGAAAGCGGTTGGAATAAGACTTCTGTGAATCCAAAACTACTTTCTCAGAAATGGATTTCTCCTCAAGAAGCTGAGCATTAAACGACTGATAGGCCTGCCCCGCATCGTATTCTCCTGAGATCATCCTGGAAACCACATCCTTGGAAACAGAGAAAAAGTCATTTGACGCAATGCGGATATACATGTGGTTTTCTTCGATCACAGGTTTCACATCTTTCATATATTCTGTAAGCTGAAGAGCTACATCCTGACTGTAGCTTAACAGATCCTGTCCCTCACTGATAATCTGGTTCTGCGCATCCTCTGAAAGCATTGTGCTCAGTACCTTCATTGCTTTCTTTCGACGTGACTCATCCTGTGTCAGATCGCGGTTTAAAGCCACCTGGAAATATGGTGTAGTCATAATCCACTTTTCACCATTCTCCTGAAAGAATGGAAGAAAGGTTGTGTTGATGCCCTGATCCTGAAACATTTTTACACCAGCAGAGCTGCCAAAGTACATGGCAAGCTTGTTACTTTGATACATCTCAACGATATCATCATAATTCATATCCAGATCATCCCGGCTCAGCCCTGTATCCTGGATGAACTGCTCCATACGTTCAAAAGCCTCAGGCCAGACGGTACTGTCCAGGCCTTCTCTCTTTGTATTATCCGGGTCACTGTATGCGGTACGCCACTTGCGTCCGTCTACAGAAGACAATTCTGATGCTGACAGACCCTGCAGTGTCTCCATACAGGTATAATCATAATAATAGTCTGCCGTAAATCCACGAATCCCCACTTTATCAAATGCCTGGCAGGCAGAAACAAAGCTTTCATAATCTGTTGGCAGAGGAATCTCATACTTTTCAAAAAGATCTTTGTTCACTACAAACCCATGGGCATCTGCACACACGGGAAGCCAGTTTACGCTTCCATCCTCATTCATAAAATTGCTGAGGTATGTATCATAGACAGCACCTGCTGCATTGGTTGTAGAAAGATCCATCAGACTGTCTTTCAGGGGACTTGCATCATGCATGGAAAATCGACAACAGGTTATAATATCCGGCAATCCATCGTTTTCCTTAAGGAATCTGTAAAAATCCAGATCATTATTGCCTACAACAAATTCAACCTGGATATCCGGAAGCTGTTTCTGGATGTATGGTGCATATTTTTCATACAGGTTTGTGCTCCATAAATACACAGTGATTGTTTCTGCATCTTCTTTTTCTGCACGCTTCCTGCCACAGCCCGGCAAAAGTGATATAACTGTCACCATCACCAGAAGCACCGGTAAAACTCTGCTCCATTTTTTCTTTTTCATTATGAGCTCTCCTCTGAGTTTCCTTTGTATTTTTCTATTTTACAGCGTCAATTATGTTTCACCAATTTATGGATTACTTTTATCAGTAATTCCACATCAATAGGCTTCGCAACATGCTCATCCATTCCTGCTTCTTTTGCTCTTATTCTGTCCTCCGTAAACGCATTTGCTGTCATTGCAATGATTGGTATTTTTTTTGCATCCTCTCTGTCCAAAGACCGGATCCTCTTTGCAGCTTCATAACCATTTATGATCGGCATCATAATGTCCATAAGAATGACATCAAATTCACCTGATTCACTTTTTCTGAATAACTCAACAATTTCCTGACCATTCCATGCTTTGGTCACTTCAGCACCTTCATTCTGAAGCAAAAATTCAGCGATTTCCATATTCAGCTCATTGTCTTCTGCCAGAAGAACATGCATCCCCTTTATAGATTTTTCGGATACATCCTTCGATTCTTCACGTTTATCCGCATCCAGATCTATTTTAAATGGAACCCGGATCACAAATGTCGTCCCTACGCCTTTTTTACTTTCAAAAGTAATGGTTCCGCCCATTTCCTCGACCAGCTTCTTTGAAATAGCCATTCCCAGTCCGGTTCCGGCAAACTTTGCGCGACTTCCCGTATGTTCCTGTGCAAATGGTTCAAAAATATGCTTCTGGAACTCCTCAGCCATTCCGATTCCGGTATCCCGGCAGACAAATTCCATTGTCGTCATTTCCGGCTGTTCGGACGGGATTTCCACGCAGCTGACATAGATCTGTCCGTTTTCTTTGTTATATTTCACCGCATTCGACAGAATATTCATCATCACCCGTTTCACATATCCCGGACTTCCAATAAAATCACGGTGTGTGATTTCTTTTTTCTCCCACGCAACCCGGATATTCTGTTCTGCCGCCATCTGCTCGATCACAACAAATACTTCCCTGGAAATACTGCTCAGATTAAATGGAATCTCTTCCAGAACAATTTCACCTGACTCCAGCTTACTCATATCCAGGACATCATTTACCAGTTCCAGCAACAGATTCGATGCCTCTTTCACCTTTGTCCTATATTCCGTCTGCCTCTCCATATCATCTGCATAATGGTCTGCCATATTGACCAGGCCTCGAATTCCATTGATCGGAGTCCGGATATCATGGCTCATCCGCTGGAGAAACTCTGTTTTTGCCTCATTGGCAGCCTCTGCCTTTTTTGCAGCTATCAGAAGTTCTGCCTTATATTTTTCGTCTTTTTCCTGTTCCTGTTTCCGGTGTGCCAGATTGGTTCTGTATGTCCAGAACCAAAATATACTGAACATCAGGAAATAAAAGAAAATAACGCTTATCACACCGAATGGAAGGTTATGGAATACTTCCGTATCCGGCAGATACGCATAGATATAATAATCCCTCTGCTTCAGCATGATTCCGTAGCATCCGATTCCTTCATTCTTCAAATGGTAAATGTGCTGACTATCTGTATGCCTCTTCATTGCCTGAACAACTTCGTTGTCAGCCGTATTCTGTCCCAACAAGCTCTCATCATTGCTGGCAACCACTATTCCGTTGTCTGCAACTATAATCGTTCCATCTTTCTGAGTACTATACCCCTTTAAAAGCCCCTGTATTGTCAGAGTATAATTTCTGGTAAATTCAGGAGAGGTGTAATAATAAATCGCAACGATACCTGGCTCATCTTTTCTGGCACAGGCTGCAATGTCAATACGAGATCCGTCTTCCCTGGTAAACCGTTCCGAATAGCTTCTTTCTTCATATCCGGCAAAATCCATGATAATGTCTTTTTGCAAATACGCCGTAATCTCATTGGTCAGAGATTCATCCGTGCTGTATTCACAGTCCGTCTTTCCCTCTGTATCCAGCACAAGGATGCCATCCACCCAGAGAGTTTTCAGGTTTTCTTTCAGGAACTCCCGCCTTAGCTGACCACCGTTTTCAATTTCCATGTCGATATTTGTACTCATCTGTCTGGCACTTTCAATGGCACGAAGAAGACTTTTGGATTCCGAAGATTCATTATAATGGGTGTAGGTGGAACACTGCACTTTTACATAGTTTATAATCTCCACCATTCTTTCTTCTGCTTCCGCCTTTTCTACATGGAAAAAATAAAACAGAGCGACTACAGCTACACAAATTCCAATCAGACCACCGAGCAGATGGATTCGTTTTTCTTTTTTCATTTTCTTAATATCCAAGATCATCCACCTCCAGATACTTTTCCGGATCATCCAGATATTTTCCGATGATTTTCAGGGATGTGCCATCCTGACGCATTTCTTCCAGTGTCTGATCCATCTGCTCACAGATTCCTCTGTCATCCTCTTTTGCGAAAGCAACACCTATTCCGGTGATCATCAGCGGTTCTTCCAGGATGCGGAAGCTTGTGTTATAATCCCCCATATACTGGACAATCGATTCCTCATGTGCGGCAACCGCGTCTACATATCCTTTCCCCAGAAAGGTATAGATCAACTCCCAGTGTGCAAGACTAATCAGATTTCCCAGTTTTGGGATTCTTTCATCTGTCCGGTTCAGAAAGATGCCTTCCGGTTTGGTTGTGGACTGAACAGCCAGGTTTTTTCCCTCCAGGTCACTCAGTTTATAGATATCACTGTTCTCATTTACAGCGACCACCTGACGGCTTGCTATGTATGGTCCTGCCCAGCGATAATCGTCAAGGCGCCCTTCCATGGAAAAACAGCCCATAATACAGTCAATCTCTCCGCTCTCTACCAGTTCCTTTTTCTTCTCCCAGTTGATCTGGACAACGTCCACCTGATATCCCATTCTTTTGAATGCTTCCGTAGCCAGTTCTACATCAATCCCCGTCGGTACACCATCCTCATTCAGATAATTATATGGTGGATAGTTGTCGCTCCCCAGCGTGATGACCGGCTTTTCTGTTTCTGTTTTACTCACATCTGTATGTTTACACCCTGCCAGGGTAACTGTTAAAATTCCCACAAGCAGAATGCCTGCAATCACTCGTTTTCCTTTCATTTTCCTTCCATTCCTGCTTCTATATTTTCATTTTTCATAACTATTCAGAACCCCATTCGTAAAATCGCCGCTCTCAGCTTCTCAATATCAATCGGTTTTGCAATATGTCCATCCATACCTGCATCAAAAGCCTTTTTCCTGTCTTCCTCAAATGCATTTGCGGTCATGGCAACGATTGGAATATTGGCTTTCTTATTATTCTTCAGAGTACGAATTTCCCTGGTTATCATATAACCATCCATTTTAGGCATCTGAATATCCATGAAGATCAGATCATATTTCTTTATTATAGCTTTTACATGTATACAAAAACCTGATTTTATTATACTATAGTGCTCTACTGCACACAAGAAAACATTACCGTTTTAACGCCTAAAAGCAAAAAGAACAGCCGATATCTACATCGAACTGTTCTCCTGCTTTCGAGGTCCAAGCAGCATTGACATCACGGTTTCCTGCTCACCACTGTCCGGATTTCTTTTATAAAAAATCAATCGTAAAAATTTACGATTGATTTTTTTCATCCAACCAAATCTTCTACTATATGTATATTCTCTTTCTGATCCAATACCATAACCTTGCCACTCTGTTACCTCGCCTGTTTCAAAAAAATAAGAACCAGTAAGAGTTTATCTCTTACCTGATTCTTATTATAAAAACTAAGGTGTCCCATAAACACACCTTGTATATCGAATTTATGTTCTTATTTCTTGTATTGTTTTATCAATCTGTCAATTTCCGCATTCATCATTTCCACCACATTATCCGGTCCGACAAGTTTTACTCCCTCTCCGAGACCTATGATCCATGCCAAGAACTGCCTGCTGACTGCTACCTCCACATTAACTGCGAAGCGTTTGTCATCCAATCTGATCATAGATACCTCTTTTCCAAAACGGTCTATCATTACCCCTGCAAATGAATTGTCACACTCAATTCTTACCCATTCTTCTTTGCCTCCATACATGCCAAACATTTTTCTGGCATATGCAGCCATATCAAAAGACTTAAATACCTGCCTTCCCTCTCTTCCTTTTCCATTGGACTTGATATGAAGCATTTTATCTACACGAAAATGTTTGATGATCTTTTCATTACTGTCATACGCAATTAGGTAATAGTTTTCATTATCCCAGGATAAGGACCAGGGGCTGACCTCATAAAGCGCTCCATCATGGCGCAGTTCCATCTTCTTATCCACATTCCATTGAAAATACTGGAATGTTATCCTCGAATTTTCCGCTATTGCAGCATGTATCCTGTCAACATTGTAATAAATGCTTTCATTCATCGTCTTTACACGACCGGCTACAAATACCTGTCTTTGCAGCTGTGATGCTTCGTATTTACTGGCAAACCCCTCTATCTTTTTTATCAGCTCATTTGACTTCTTGGCCGTGATAAATTTCGCTGACTGCACAGAATCCACCAATAATTTTAATTCTGCAAGCTCAAACTGCCTGTTCCCTATATGGTATGAATACGTTCGATCTTCCTGGGTTCCTATAACGTCCAGACCATACACTCTTAAGTTTTCAATATCATTATATAAGCTTTTGCGTTCCGCACTGATATCATAAGCTGCCAGCGCATCAATAATCTCCGGCATGGTAATACTGTGCGTTTCATCCGTCCGTTCCAGTAAAATTTTCATAAGGTATATCAGCTTCAATTTCTGATTTGATGATTTAGGCATATTGTATCCCCCCAACAATAGAATGCACGCTCCGCGAACATTCTATTGTCATGAATAAAACAAAAAACTTCTCTTACAGGATGATGTGACCTTGATGTCTACGAATTATTCCGTGCTGCGCACTCCCACGATCCCAAAGTTCATGATCAGCATTCGCCGTTCGCGATGAGCAGGCTTCGCCTGTTCCCGCTCTCTTGCGCTCATTATATCACGAGCCCGCGCTGACGCGCTTTATCGCCTGCTACGCAGGCTGCTCGTTCTCTAATGGCACAAGAAAAACGAATGCCGCCTTCGGCGTCGCTTGTTTTTCTTGTGTGCTCTCGCTCGCTCACGAGCCCGCGCTGACGCGCTTTACCGCCTGCTACGCAGGCTGCTCGTTCGCTAATGGCACGAGAAAAACAAATGCCGCCTTCGGCGTCGCTTGTTTTTCTTTCGTGCTCATTATATCATGTAAAAAGTTTTTATCATATAGAGAAAAAAGGACGTCCCCACTAAGGAGACGCCCTTTTTTCTTTTACAGCTTATCTGTATTACTTTTCTTCTTTCTTTGCAGCATCCTTTTTGGTATCTGCTGTTGCATCTGCATCTGTTTCCTCTGTTTCTTCTTCAGGAGCATTGTGGGCTCTTGTAACCGTGACAACAACTGCTTCCGGATCTGTCATCAGGTCAATATCCGGATTGGATGCGATCGCAAGATCCTTTACCAGAACTACATCACCAATCTTCATCGACTCTACGTCGATCTCTACTCTGTCTACCAGTGCTGCAGGCAATGCCTTGTAGGAAATCTCTTCCAGCTTCTGCTGCAGGATTCCATCCAGCACTTTCTCATGATTCAGCAAAACTACTTCTGCTACGGAATGTACCTTTTCGTTGCTTACCAGTGCCTGAAAATCAATCTCCGTTACCTGATTCTTCATGGCATCATAATCAATTTCCTTGATCAGCACGTCGTAGGTCTTGCCATCTACTTCCAGCATCAGCTGGCTGCCTTTATTGCTGGTTTTTAACAGGCGCTCCACTTCTCTCTGTCCGATCTTAACCGGAATGGAACCTGTAATTTCTCTGCCAAATACGTTACCAGTTACATAACCTTCTCTTCTGAGTCTCTTTGCTTTTACGTTCTTGTCTCTTGTTTCAGCTTTTAAAGTAGTCATTTATCTTTTCCTCCAAAATCTGAATGCTTAGCGAACCTGGTCATCTATGCGGGTCTGGTTAAGTATCCACTTCTTTGTTACAAATGCATTATAACACCCATTGCATATATGGCAAGTAGAAAATTGTGAAAAATCAGTGAATTCTCAGGCAAGTCTGCCCCACGCTGTACTATCCCCGGCGGCGCCTCGTCTCCCGGTAGCATCTGTCACACACCATAAATGTGCTTCCAACCGGCAGCGGCGCGCCGCAGTAGCGACATTTTCCGATATAATCCTTTTTATTCTTCGCCAGATAACGCATTATCGTCTCTTCGGTCTTTTCCCGCTCCCGCACCAGCCGGTCGGCGTCGATATTTTTCCCCAGTCTCGTTGAAAACTGATAATACAGATCCAGCATCTTATAAAATGTCTCATAGCGCACCAGCCCCGCATCCGTGCACATCATCAGCGCCGGGAAGTGCAGCGCCACATCCGCAGTGTAGGTTTTACAGTAATACAACCACAATGCAACGATATCTCGATTTTTAATATCGATCGAACAGGTCAGCATACGGTACAGCAGATGCTTGTCCTCGAAGCCGTCGATCTCCTTGCGTTCTTTATATGCTTTTTCGTACAGAAAAAGCATTTCCTCGATACTGATCTTTTCAAAGGGAGCAGGTGTCTCCACCGATTTCCAGATTTTCAGCACGGTATCCAGAGGCTCCGCCATATCCAGAAGCACTTGAGGAAAGCCGAGCGTCACATGCTCTACTTCGTCCTCCTGCATCGCCGCGTGTTCCCGGATATAGGAAAGCGCTTCCTTGCCGACCGCATTGATATAGCCCGTATCATAAAGCCCGAACCGTCCCGCGCGCCCGGCGATCTGCCGGATTTCCTCTGTTTTCAGCGGTCTTGTTTCTTTTCCGTCAAACTTCTCTGTTTGCACAAAAACGATCCGCCGCACAGGTAAATTGAGTCCCATTCCGATCGCATCTGTGGAAACGACCACTCGTGTCTCCCCGGCTGAAAACATCCGGATCTGGCGTCTGCGGATTTCCGGCGGCAGACTGCCGTAGATCACACTCGTCCGAATCCCCTGTCGTTCCAGTCTTCCGGCAATATCCAGTACTGCCCGCTTGGTAAAGACGATCAGTGCGTCTCCTGCTCTTACATCATCCGGAAAATCAAACGGCTCTTCTTCGCAGACCAGCGCGGTTTTCCGCTCATAACTGCGGATTTCAAAGGTATCACCGCACAGCTCAATGAGATGTGTCACCACCTTCTGTGCCGCGGGGCTCATGCAGATATGGATTTCCGGGCACTGAATGCCGAGAATCCCACGTGTCCAGGAATGTCCGCGGTCGGAATCTGCAATCATCTGCGCCTCATCGATGACTGCCACATCATAAACCTGATCAATATCGAGCATTTCCACCGTCGAGGAAATCACTCTGCTGTTTTCCTCATAAATCCGCTCTTCACCCGTCAGCATCGTACAGGGGACACCAGATTCCCGCATCTTTTCGTAAACCTCCAGCGCCAGCAGACGCAGCGGACCCAAATAAATGCCCTTGTACGCCGTGCGCAGACGCTGCAGCGCCTGATAGGTTTTACCGCAATTTGTCGGTCCTACATGCAAAATGAAATGCCGCTTCATTTCCAGTGCACGCGGGAATTCCATTTCCGGCCGCGTCGGAACCATATCAATGATCTGGGAACGGATTCCGTTTTCCGCAAAATTTTTCAGAATGCTGCGCATCGGATGCTGGCAGATTTCGCCCGGACGCTCGGTTCTTAAATATTCCAGCAGCCGGCTCGTCACCAGCTCCTGCTCTTCTTCCCGCAGCGTACCGATATCCAGCCGCACCAGCTCCGGCATTAGAATATCTCTGATCTGCATGATTGCATACTGATTTTTCTGTTTTAACGCATAATACGCCATATTCCGGATCTGTCTGTGATATTCCTCCAGATGCGGCTGCGTCAGCTTTCCGGTTTTCGTGCGCTGCATTTCTGTAATCAGACGCCCGATCCGCTGCTCATACGTCTTTTTTCCGTCATTGTTTTTCTTTTTCAGCGCCATCGCGCTGTCTCTATACTGGGAGAAGTAAAACTGCACCAGCTTCTCTTTCTGTATCATGATGTTCCTCTTTCCTTTGGATTGCCATCCGCCGTCTGATCCTAGTACAGCGTTTCGTAAATAACTATACCAATCGCGTAGTATGTGGATTCGAGTGTGCAGGTATAAAAACGCAGGCGTAGCGGGCTACGCTGAGGCTTTTATACCTGTGCAATCGGATTCACAGGCAAGTGAATGGTATAGTTATTTCGAAAACGATGTACTAGCATCGCCCGTTCGCTACAGATTGTCTCTATTTTAAACTTTTTCTCAAAAATATCCACGGGTTCTCATCTTTTTCCGCCTTGTTATCCACTATAAAACCAAGCTTTTTGCACAACCTGAGGGATTTTTCATTGTCCCGGTGCACAACTGCCCGGATTGTCTCAAAAAACAGCTCTTCCCTGGCAACCTGCAGCACGGCTTCACACGCTTCCCGCGCATAACCATGTCCGCGGTACGCAGGCGCAATTACGAAACCAAGCTCCGGCTCTCCATAACCGTCTCTAAGCTGCAGTCCGGCGCGGCCGATTACGGTATGGCTTTCTGCCAGCTCGACCATCCAGATACCAAATTCATAAAATCCGTACTGGTACCGGATTTCATCCCGAATCTGCGCAAGCTGCCTGTCCCGGTCCTCAAACAGCGGTTCCAGAAACGGCGAATCGTCTTCTCCCGACTGTATTTCATATAACGCGTCCAGATCTGCCTCCGTCATTTCCCGCAGTATCAGACGTTTCGTCCGTGCAATTTCCCACGCAATCCCTTCGTGCCGCTGCCACACGCGGTAGAGCCACTGCGCATCCAGGTCGTCCTGCCCACTATCCAGCTCCAGGCACCACCGCGTCTTCGGCGCAGCTTTATCCCGGTTCTGCTCTGTTATCACATACACGCAGCACTGCCCGGCGGCTTCCAGGCGCTCGATCTCTTTTTTTTCATCTGACAGCCAGACGACGGCATCCCGATCGGTCCATTTTCTGATCATCTCTTTACTTCCCAAAACTTTTCCATTACAATAGATACCAGCATAAACAGAAAGGAAACAACAGCCCGAATTACCGGGCTGCGGGTATTTATGATGGCACAGAAAAATCCTATCGTAACTATCACCATGGAAGACGGCAGCATCATGAAAGCGGAGCTTTATCCCGATATTGCTCCCGAATCCGTCAACAACTTCATCAGCCTGATCAAGAAACATTTCTATGACGGCGTTATTTTCCACCGCGTTATCCAGAACTTCATGATTCAGGGCGGTGATCCGGAAGGAACCGGCTGCGGCGGCCCCGGCTACTGCATCAAAGGCGAGTTCAAGTCCAACGGTTTCCAAAACGACTTAAAACATACTGAAGGCGTTCTTTCCATGGCGCGTACCATGATCCCGGACTCCGCAGGCAGCCAGTTTTTCATCATGCATAAGACCTCTCCCCATCTGGACGGTGAGTACGCTGCATTCGGCAAGATCATCGAAGGCATGGAGACGGTAAACGCAATTGCCAAAACTGCTACCAACTACGCAGACCGTCCGCTGCAGGACCAGAGAATCAAAACCATGACCGTCGATACCTTCGGCGTAGATTACCCGGAACCGAACAAACTCAAAGAAAGATAAGACCCTTCACAGGTTACGGCGTGCCCTTTTCGGGTACGCCGTTTTTTATCGTATAGGAAACTTCGTTTCCATACGATAAAAATGCTCCGCGAGGATGCGCACTCGGCGCAAGGGTAGATGGTTGCCGAGGCAACCGCGCCTCGGCGCGAGAATGTGCCAAGGCACTCTTTATTATCGTATAGGAAACTTCGTTTCCATACGATAAAAATGCTCCGCGAGGATGCGCACTCGGCGCAAGGGTAGATGGTTGCCGAGGCAACCGCGCCTCGGCGCGAGAATGTGCCAAGGCACATTCTTTTTATTATTACAGCAGCGGTGCAATCAGACGCAGCACGCACTGTCCAAACTTCATTGCCGCCGACTGCTTCTTCGCATACTGCTCTGTTACTTCCCTGCACACCGGGAAAATATCTTCAAAATCCTCTCGTACCTTCTGCACAGCCTCACACCGATGCAGAAAAACGCCATTTTCAAAATGGAAATACAGACTTCTATAATCCAGGTTGATCGTGCCGACCGTCGCTGTCACATCGTCGCTGACGCACTGCTTTGCGTGGAGAAAGCCCGGTGTATACTCAAAAATCCGCACACCCGCAGACGCCAGCTGTGCATAATAGGAGCGCGTTACCCGATAAACGAGCTTTTTGTCCGGGATGCCCGGCGTAACAATCCGCACATCCACACCGCGCTTCGCTGCCAGGCACAGCTCCCTGCTCATCTCATCGCTGATAATCAAATACGGCGTTGTGAAATAAACATATTCGGAAGCCGCCTTTACAACGCCCATGTACACATTTTCTCCCACCGGCTCGCCGTCCAGCGGGCTGTCTGCATACGGCTGAACGAAGCCGGAGGCACTGTCCGCCGCAATATTCGCATCCGACTGCGCAGCACCAACGTCCCTATCCGCCACGCTGCCCGCCAAACCCGCCTCATGCGGCTGCGCACCATCCTGCAGAAAATACGGTGTATAGTCTGTATCCGTACCTTTAATCGCATTCCACATTTCCAGAAACATCACAGTCAGGCTGCGCACTGCATCCCCTTCCAGCCGGACGCCGGTATCCTTCCAGTAACCATATGGATGCGTGATGTTAAAATATTCGTCCGCCAGATTATATCCGCCCGTAAAACCGATTTTCCCATCGATTACGGTAATCTTTCTATGATCGCGGTTGTTCATAAAAACGTTTAAAACCGGCATCAGACGGTTAAACACGCGACACTGAATGCCTTCCGCTTCCATTCGCTGAATGAAATCCGTATTGATAAATCCGATGCTTCCGATATCGTCATAAAAGAGACGAACCTCCACGCCTTCTTTTGCTTTCCGTGCAAGAATTTCTTTTAACTCCCCAAACGACTGCTTGTCCTCAATCGCATGGTATTCCATAAAAATAAAATGCTTTGCCTGGTTCAGCGCCTGCTTCTGAGCTTCAATCCCCTCCGACGCTTCTTTATAAAAAACGACATCCGTATTCTGATAAATCGGATATTTCGCATAGTTCCAGATATACTCCGCTTCATTCGCCGCCATCCGGTCCGTCTGCTGCAGCTTTATCCGAACCGCTTTGTCCTGTATCAGCAGCCCGTCCAGACTCTGATCAATCCGCTCAAACCGCTCCCGCACCAACTGCGTCGCTTCTTTGCGTCCAAACAACAGATACATGCCGAGGCCCAACACCGGAAACGCCAGAATCAGGATAATCCAAGGCATTTTAAACGCTGCATTTGTCCTGCGGCCATAAAGCAGGATCACGACAACCAGCGTAAGCACGCTGGTCGCAACCGAAATCCATGTCGAATATCGGTTTAATTTCATCGCCTGTACGCAAATCCATATAACCTGTAACAGTACCGACAGCGCAACGAACACAAGCCTTCCAATGCTGTTTTTTACCGCTGTCTTTTGTTCTGTACGCATCTTCATTTTGTCTACCCGTTCCTTTCCATTCCTTTTCTGTCAAACTGCCACGCTCCGAACGCTTTCCACCATCCGCTGCAAAAGCTTCTTCCGCTATCTTAACATGAGTGTACCGCCAGTTCAAGCCGCGATTTACACAGGTCCCCCCGCGTATTCCGAAGGGTTGCGGAATGCGACATGCATGAGTGCTTCATTGATATATGCTGAAATGCCAAAGCTCAAAAGCCGGTCAAGCTCGCACGACAAAGCTTTTAACCCTGGAACCTGTTGATATCTGTTCTGCTCCAACACTTATTTGTGAAAAATACCCCAGAAAAGGGAGGATGCCAGGCAACCCGATGTCGCCTGGCATTTATTATGAAAAAGCTATTTGAAAAGTTGTGTTACTGTCATTGATTGGCTTGCTGTATCTTATGGTTTTAGTATAGAAACGGAAAGTGACGAAACCGTGATGGGCAGAAAAACATTCCGTTAAAGAAATATGAATAAAAAATGAACGCCGCTTATGTGTCCTCGCGGAGCATTTTTATCGTATGGAAACGCAGTTTCCTATACGATAAAAAAGGACGGTCGGAAGATTCCGACCGTCCTGATTGATCTGTTTGAATGATCTGTTACTCGGCTGATGCTCAAGCCTTGTCTACAGAACCGAACAGTTCCATTTTTTCTTTTACAGTAGCCTTGATCGCTTCGAAGCCAGGAGCCAGCAGCTTACGAGGGTCATAACCCTTGCCCTGCTCGTCTTTGCCTTCTTCGATGTACTTTCTGGTAGCTGCAGCAAATGCAAGCTGGCACTCGGTGTTAACATTGATCTTAGCAACGCCAAGGGAGATTGCTTTCTTGATCATGTCAGCCGGGATACCTGTGCCGCCGTGAAGAACCAGAGGAAGCTCACCAGTCAGCTGCTGGATAGCATCCAGAGTTTCAAAGGACAGACCCTTCCAGTTTGCAGGATATTTGCCGTGGATATTGCCGATACCAGCTGCCAGGAAGTCTACGCCCAGATCAGCGATTCTCTTGCACTCGTTGGGATCTGCGCATTCGCCCATACCTATAACGCCATCTTCTTCGCCGCCGATTGCACCAACCTCAGCTTCGATGGAAACGCCCTTTTCATGAGCAGCCTTAACCAGCTCAGTGGTCTTTTCAACGTTCTCGTCGATCGGATAATGAGAGCCATCGAACATGATGGAAGAGAAGCCAGCTTCCAGACACTTGTAGCAGCCGTCGTATGAGCCGTGATCCAGATGCAGAGCAACGGGAACGGTGATGTTCAATTCTTCGAGCATACCGTTAACCATGCCTACAACGGTCTTGTAGCCGGTCATATACTTGCCTGCACCCTCGGATACACCAAGGATTACAGGGGAGTTCAGCTCCTGAGCAGTCTGCAGGATAGCCTTTGTCCATTCCAGGTTGTTGATGTTGAACTGACCAACTGCATAATGGCCAGCTTTTGCTTTGTTCAGCATTTCTGTAGCAGATACTAACATCTTATTTACCTCCATAGAAATAAAATTATTATCTAACCGATGCTATTATACCCTATCTTTTTCAAAAAAGAAATACGGCATACGCATTTTTTTCCTCTTTTTCCACTTTTTCCACTAAACCGCTACATTTCACTGCGCTTCATTTTCTTCTCCCGGCACCATGATATGCAGCGCCTGTTTCTGATTTTCGATGACGATTTCTGTGTGCCTGCCGCCGAATTCGCCGTCCAGCGTCCATGCGACCTCTTCCTCTGTCTCCACCTTCAGCCAGGAGGTTTTAAAGCAATACATCTGCACCGTGTCGATATCGCGCTGCGCCAGGGCAGCAAGCGTCTGATTGAGTTCGTCCAGGCTGCGCGGAACCTTTACGAGCGTCACCTCAAACATTCCATCGCTTAAATCCACATATTTTCCGGTAATTCCCTTAAAACCTCCCACCGAAACAGAATTCGTAATCATTCCATACAAAAAATCGTCCTCGATGACGGTGTCCTGCGTCGTAATTTTCATGTGGTAGGATTTGATATCCCGGAGCTTTTTCATGCCCTCCAGCAGATACGCCATGTGCCCCAGCACATTTTTGACATCCTGACTGGTTTCATAGGACACCTCTGTAAAAAGTCCGAAGGCCGCAATATAAACAAAGGTTTTTTCGTTAAAGGAACCGATATCGCAGGCAAACATTCTGCCGCTGACTGCGATTTTAGCAGCCTCGGCCATGTTTTTCGGAATATTCAGGCTCTGCGCAAAATCGTTTGTGCTGCCTGCCGGAATATACCCGATCGGGCGGCGTCGAACACTCTTCATAATGCCGGTCACCACCTCATCCAACGTGCCGTCTCCGCCGCTGCATACCACGAGGTCATATTTTGCCGTTCTGTCTGCCGCAAGCCCTACGGCTTCCCCTGCATACTGGGTCGGTCTCGCTGTCACGATATAGCCTGCCTTAACGAACGTATCAATGATATCCAGCAGATTATTCCGGATCTGTCCTTTTCCCGCCCTGGGATTATAAATAAAAAGAAGCTTTTTGTCGTCCATCCTTTCCCTCCTTTCTGCTTTTTTATCCTTGTTTCGCCCCTGCGCTCCCGTAAAGTGTACTTGCTTCTATAACAACAAGCTTACTCTGGAAAATAGAAAAAGGGCAGCCACTTTCTGGTGGACACCCTTTCGTTTTCTTTATTCTGCCGCGCTGCTTAAATAATTTTCCATTCCGAAAATCGCGTCGTCTTCATCCGTTCCGTCTGCAATCACGGTTACCTTTTCGCCGGGTGCAAGCGCAAGGCTCATCATTCCCATGATGCTCTTCGCGTTCACTTTTCTGCCTTCAGACTCCAGATAAATATTGCTGGCATGCTTGCTTGCAACCTGCACCAGCATTGCTGCCGGGCGAGCCTCAAGCCCCTGCTTCAGCTTTACTTCCACAGTTTTCTGTTTCATAATAAAACTCCTCCTTTTAAGACCTCATGGCATCCGCCAGTTCACATAATTTCCGCAAACGATGATTTACGCCCGATTTTCCAACTGGAGGATCCAGATACATCCCCAGCTCCTTAAGCGGTGCTTCGGGATACTCCAGACGTACTTCAGCCATCTGACGCAAGCTCACCGGCAATTTTTCAAATCCATATTTTTGCTGCAAAAAAAGAATGTCGTCAACCTGCCTCGCCGCCGCTGTCACCGTCTTGGTAATATTGGCAGTTTCGCAATTGACGCGCCTGTTTACCGTATTGCGGACTTCCCGGACGATCCTGGAATTTTCAAATTCCATCAGCGCCACATGCGCCTCAACCACATTCAGAAAATCCGAAATTCCGGCTCCTTCTTTTATGTAAACCACATAATACTTTTTTCGCTGTACAATCCGCCCTTCGATCTCGAACTCGGTCAAAATCTCCAGAATCTGCTGTGCCTGCAGCGGTCTGCTGCATACAATTTCCAGATGATATCCTTTCCCGGGATTGCTCATCGAACCGGCTGCCAGAAACGTGCCTCGTAAAAACGCTCTCTGGCAACAGGAATTTCGGATTAAAAGCCTGCTCACCGGACATCGTAAACCATCCTGTAGGCTCTCCTCACCGGACGTCGGGCTGCCTGTCTGATCCAAAAATTTGATTCCCTGTAGAATCCTGCGGATCAGTTCCGGGTCATCTATCCGACAGAAATATCCGGTTTGCTGATTTTCCTGTTGTACACGGGTTTCCGTACTTATATTAAATGTTTTCTGTAATAATGTAAAGCATTTTCTCACAACGAGCGCATTTTCCGCATGAATCTGCAGAAAAGTCCCCGTCGCACCGACGCCGATGCTGCCGTTAAAATGAAGAAGTGCTGCCAGCTCCGCCAGCTGGCAGTGCCTTGCCGGACTGATGTGCCGATACAGCTCTTCTTTTACTCCCGATGAAAATGACATATGAAATATCCTTAAATATCCCTGTGGCTCAAAGATACTCCATACTTGGCTTCCCTGTTGCGAAGCTTTCTATAAAGCTCATTGGCCAGCGTTACGCTCCTATGTTTGCCGCCGGTGCAGCCGATCGCCACCACCAGCTGGTATTTGCCTTCTTTAATATAATTTGGAATCAAAAATCGCAGCAGATCTGTCAGCTTGTCCAGAAAAATCCCCGCCTCCGGGAAGCTCATGACATAATCCTGAACGCCCCTGTCGTTGCCGGTCAGATATTTCAATTCATCTATATAAAAAGGGTTCGGCAGGAAACGGACATCAAATACCAGATCCGCATCTGCCGGGATTCCATGCTTGAAGCCAAAAGAAAGAATATTGATCATCAGACTGCTGTACTCTTCATTTTTTACAAAAATCCGATCCAGCTCCTCTTTCAGCTCCCGGGTCAGCAGCTTGGACGTGTCAATCACATAGTCTGCATCCTTCTTAACCTGCTGCAGGATTTCCCTTTCTTTTTCAATTCCGTCTTCGATTCTCGGATTTTCTGCTGAACACAGCGGATGCATCCGTCGGCTCTCTTTATAACGTTTCACAAGTACTGCATCAGAAGCGTCCATAAAAAGAACTTCGAACACCATACCGTTTTGTCTTAAACAGGAAAGTGTTTTTTCTACCCTGGCAAAGGACTGATCCGTGCGGACGTCCACGCCGATAGCAACTTTTGTTATTTCCGTATTCGGTGTGGACAAAAGCTCAACGAACTTGTCGATCAGCTGGATCGGCAGATTGTCCACACAATAGTATCCCATATCCTCCAGCAGTCGCATCGCGGTGCTTTTGCCGCCGCCGCTCATGCCGGTTACCATTACAAATCTCATTTTTCAAAATCTCCCAGGAAAATCACTTCCGGCTCCAGCGTTACGCCGAATTTTTCCTGCACTGTTTCTGTGACTTTCTGAATTAGTCCCGCCACGTCCGCAGACGTCGCATTTTTTCGGTTGATGACAAAACCGCAGTGCTTTTCGGAAACCTGTGCGCCGCCGACACTCGCTCCGGCAAGTCCGGCATCCATAATCAGCTTGCCTGCAAAATATCCCTCCGGACGTTTAAACGTACTGCCCGCACTCGGATATTCCAGCGGCTGTTTTTCCCGACGCTTTGCAGAAAGCTCCTGCATCGTAGCAGAAATTTCGCTTCGGTCGCCTTTTTGCAGCTTTAAAACAGTGCTGAGCACCACACAGGGCTTTGTTTTTACAATGCTCGTGCGATAGCCGAACGCCATTTCTTCCCTGTTGTATACACGACATCTGCCATCCGGTTCCATCACCTCTACCGACTCTGTCACACCCGCAATCTCACCGTTGTAAGCGCCCGCGTTCATCCGGACTGCTCCGCCAATCGTTCCGGGGATTCCCGATGCAAATTCCAATCCGGTCAGCCCTGCTTCCATCGCGCTTCTCGATACAGCGGAAAGCATCGCGCCTGCGCCGCATCGGATCGTAGCTTCGTCGATTTCAGTCTTTAAAAATTCCCCCGCCAGATGCAGGATCGCGCCGCGGTAGCCCCGGTCACCCACCAAAAGGTTACTTCCGTTTCCGAGCAAAAACCACGGCAGCGCCTCTTCCTGCAGCCAGGCAAGCACCTGCGCCAGCTCTTTCCTCGTCTCAATCACAAGAAAATAGCGCGCAGGACCGCCTGTCCGGAATGTCGTATGCCTGTCCATCTGTTCTTCTGTTAAAATCCGCTCTTTCGGCAGAATTTCATTTAATCTGTCACTCAAATGTCCTGACCAGCCCTTCTGCTCCGGCTTTGCGCCGGATACGTTGTTATTTTATGCGGATCTTTTGCAGATGATACCGGTATTACTCCAATACCAGTCTGGCAGCGCCGTAAATACCAGCGTCATTGCCCAGAGTTGCCAGGGTAAACAGTGCGCCGCGGCAGCCCTTGAACGCATATTTCTGGTAATATTTCTGAATGTAATCCAGCAGCACATTGCCGGCTTTGGAAACACCGCCGCCGATTACGAAGATCTCCGGGTTGGAAACATTGGCAACCAGCGCCATCGCCTTGCCCAGATACCAGCCAAAGTCCTCTGCAACCTCGGTTGCTACCGTATCTCCTGCTTTAACCGCATCCCATACGTCCTTTGCACTCAGGTCGTCCTTGCGCATTATGCTCGGACGGTCATCCTTTGCCAGCTTACGCTTTGCCATACGGACAATACCCGTTGCGGAAACATATTCCTCCAGGCATCCGCAGTTGCCGCAATTACAAGGCTCTGTCTCATCATCATTGACATGCATATGTCCGATCTCGCCTGCGGCTCCGGTTGCACCGGCAACCATCTTACCGTTGATGATAATACCGCCGCCAACACCAGTTCCCAGGGTTACTACAACGACATCCTCATACCCCTTTGCGCCGCCCTGCCAGGCCTCGCCCAGTGCTGCTACATTGGCGTCATTACCAGCTTCTACCGGCATATTTAAAAGTGTCTGCAGCTCTTTTTTCAGGCTCATGGTTCCCCAGCCAAGATTGACTGCACCATAAAGTGTGCCCTCAGAGTCAACCGGTCCCGGTGCACCGATGCCGACGCCGACTACCTCTGTACGGTCCATTTTACGCTCATCCATTTTTTTGAGGATGCTCTTTGCACAGTCCGGCAGAATCGCTTTGCCGTCATCCTCTGTCACCGTAGGGATTTCCCACTTTTCCATCAGATCGCCGCTGGTGTTAAAAAGACCAAGCTTTACTGTCGTTCCTCCTACATCTACACCAAAACAATACTTACCCATTTTATTTTCCTCCCGCTTCTCGCGTATTTTCAAAAAGCTTTTCAGCTGTCTGATCTATGATGATGCCTTACTCTTTTGTACGATCCGCCAGCCGCATCGCTGTACGGAGCACTATTGCTTTCATTCCGAACATTTCGATATGCCTGACCGTTTTAGTCCTCATCCTCATCCTCGTCCTCATCCCGCTTGCGCGCAAGGGAATTCTGGACTCTTGTATACAGCTCCTGTGCTGCATTGTATCCCATCTTTTTCTGTCTGTGGTTAACAGCTGCCGTTTCGCAAATAATTGCCAGATTTCTGCCGGGACGGATCGGAATGTTGTGGCAGACAACCTTGTTGCCCAGATATTCCGTATATTCCTCTTCCAGTCCGAGACGGTCGTATTCTCTGTCCTTGTCCCACTCTTCCAGACGGATTACGAGGTCGATATTCTGTGTCTCGCGGACACTCGAAGCACCGAACAGCGCCTTGACGTCCACAATACCAATACCGCGCAGCTCGATAAAGTGCTTTGTGATATCCGGTGCAGTTCCGACCAGTGTTTCCTCACTGACCTTGCGAATTTCTACAACATCGTCCGTTACCAGACGGTGTCCTCTCTTAATCAGCTCAAGCGCCGCCTCGGATTTACCGATTCCGCTCTCGCCTGTAATCAGGACGCCTTCGCCATATACGTCAACCAGTACGCCGTGCACAGAAATGCAGGGTGCCAGCTTGACATTCAGCCAACGGATCAGCTCTGCCGTAAACGAACTTGTCGCACGCTTGGTCATCAGAAGCGGAACGCCTTTTTCAATGGCAATTTGCCGAAACAGCTCATCCGGATGCAGTTCACGACAGAAAATAATGCCGGGAATCGGGTAATCCAAAAGCTTCTCCAGCATCTCCTTCTCTTCTTTTTCCGACATTCTCTTAACATAAGAGTATTCTACGAATCCAATCACCTGCAGACGGGTCGCCTCAAAGTGTTCAAAATAGCCCGCCATAGGAAGTGCCGGTCGGTTGATATCCGGCAACGTAACCTTAATCCCCTTCAGATTGATTTCAGGAGTCAGATTTTCCAGCTTCATTTTTTCCGCAATCTTCAATAAACTGATGCTTGCCATAATCCATCCTCTCTTTTCCAGGACATGCAGACAGTAGTTCCTGACATCAGGAACTCTGTTTTTATGCCATACTTTGTTTTATTTTATCACAGATCATTATTCCCGGCAATCTTCCTCTTGGTGGTTATGAAAAAATTCATAGATTTCTTCCGCCACGGACATTGGCAAATCTGCCTGCATCGCAATCTGCTCTGCCGTCGCGTCCCGGATCTCATAAATCGATGGAAAGCTTTTCATCAGCGCCTTTCTCCGCGCAGGACCCACGCCCGGGATTTCATCCAGCACGCTCTTGACCTGATCCTTGCTGCGCAGTGACCTGTGGTATTCGATTGCAAACCGGTGCGCCTCGTCCTGCACTCTTGTAATCAGCTTGAAGGCTTCAGAATTGCGGTCGATCGGCAGCTCCACATTGTGAAAATAAAGTCCTCTCGTCCGATGGTTGTCATCCTTTACCATGCCGCAGACCGGAATGTTTAAATGCAGCTCGTCCAGCACCTGCTGCGCGATGTTGACCTGCCCGCGTCCGCCGTCCATCAGCAAAAGGTCCGGAAACCGTGCAAAGCTTCCGAACTCCCCGGACAGATTTTTTTCTTCCAGCTCTTTCGTCTCTTTTAAGCCGTGTTCAAAGCGTCTCGTCAGAACCTCGCGCATGCAGGCATAGTCGTCCGGTCCTGCTACCGTTTTGATTTTGAATTTTCGGTAATCGCTGCGCTTGGGCTTGCCCTTTTCATAAACGACCATCGAGCCGACATTTTCAAAGCCGCTGATGTTGGAAATATCGAACGCCTCCATCCGGTCGAGCATCGGTAAATCCAGCAGCTGTGCGATCTGCCGCACCGCACCGACCGTACGCGCCTCGTCGCGCGCAATTCGCTCCCGGTCTTTTTCCAGGACGAGCTTTGCATTTTTTTCCGCAAGCTCCACCAGCTTTTCCTTCTGTCCCTTCCGCGGCACGCGGATATATACCCTCGCGCCCCTGCGTGCGGTCAGCCATTCTTCTAATACCGGTATGTCATCTATTTCTTTCTGTAAAATCAACTCCCGCGGTACGAACGGTGTTCCGGCGTAAAACTGTTTCACAAAATCCAGCAGAATCTGCGCCTTATCCGAATCCTCCACATGCGTCATATAAAAATGCTCGCGCCCGATCAGCTTGCCGCTACGCACGAAAAACACCTGTACCACTGCGTCGCTTCCGTCCTTGTCCAGCGCGATGATGTCCTTGTCCTCCCCGTCGCTGTCCGTGATTTTCTGCTTCTGGGACACCTGCTTTACGCTGTTGAACAGATCGCGGTACCGGGCGGCTTCCTCGAATTCCAGGGCCTCCGCCGCTTCTTCCATTTTTTTCTGCAGATCGTTTAAAATCATATTATAATTGCCGTTTAAAAACTCCAGCGCCTTGTCCACATGTGCCCGGTACTCCTCGCGGCTCACATAATCCTGACACGGAGCCATACACTGCCCGATGTGATAATTTAAGCACGGGCGCTCCAACCCACAGTCCCGCGGCAGTACCCGGTTACAGGTACGCAGTTTGAACAGCTTATTTAACAGCTCGATCGTATCCTTGACCGCCGCCGCAGAGGTAAACGGCCCGAAATACTTCGATTTGTCCTTTTTCATCAGTCTGGAAAACTGCACGCGCGGATATGCCTCCCCGACTGTGACCTTAATATAGGGATAGGTTTTATCATCCTTGAGCAGTGTGTTGTATTTCGGATTGTGTTCCTTGATCAGATTGTTTTCCAGAACCAGGGCTTCCAGCTCCGAATCCGTTACAATATATTCAAACCGGGCTATCTGCGTTACCATCTTTTCAATCTGTGGTCCGCGGTTAATTTTCTCACGGAAATACGACTGTACTCTGCTGCGCAGGCGAATCGCCTTGCCGACATAAATGATATTGTCCTGTGCGTCGTGCATCAGGTACACGCCGGGCTTCTGCGGCAGTTTTTTCAGCTCTTCTTCTATTACAAACATGTCGCGTTCTCCCCTTCTAATACAGCAGGGACTATGTTTCCATAGTCCCTGACAAACGTTCTTTCACTCCGGTTCTGCCGCCATGCTTAACACTTCGTGTATAGCATTTACGATAAGCTTTCCTATTTCTTCTCGTCGTCCGGAAGGGAGGCTCCTGAAAAACGTCCTACCGGTCCTTTATTCTCCGGCTTCGGCGTCGGAGGAATCCAGGGCTTATCCTGTTCCTGGCTCTGTTCGGTGTCAGATGGATCCGCCGGCTGCTGTGTATCTTCCGGCTGCTGTGCATCTCCCGAGAAGAAGCTGTCTTCTCTTTCCTGCTGCTGGCGTGCGAACTCTTCCCATGGCTTCGGCGTGGAAGACTGCGGCTGCGCTGCGGTGTCTGTGCCCGATGCAGGTGCTGTGCCATAGCTGTTTCCTGCGTCGGACTGGCTCGGGTTCTCTGCGTCTGCAGTCTGCTCTGCCGCCTTCATCTGCGCGCCGGCAGTCTGCTCCGGTTCTTCCTGCGGTAGTCCCTTGGCCTGTCTGTAGATCCGCATAAATTCCTTGCCGGTGATCGTCTCTTTTTCAATCAGATGCGCCGCCAGCTGATCCATCACCTCACGGTTTGCGGACAGCAGCTCCAGTGCTTCCTGATAACATTCTTTCAGGATACGCATGACTTCCTGATCGATCTCAGCCGCCGTCGCATCGGAGCAGTTTAAAACCGTCCTGCCGTCCAGATACTGGCTTTCTACGGATTCCAGCCCAATCAAACCGAACTTTTTGCTCATACCGAAACGGGTTACCATAGAGCGTGCCAGACCGGTCGCCTGCTCGATATCGTTCGAAGCGCCTGTCGTTACCGTATCAAATACAATTTCTTCCGCCGCGCGGCCGCCCAGATAGCCGACCAGCATATCATGGATTTCCGCCTCTGTGTTTAAATACTTTTCTTCTTCCGGCACATGCATGACATAGCCGAGGGCGCCCATCGTGCGGGGCACGATCGTAATCTTCTGCACGGGCTCGGAATTTTTCTGCAATGCCGCAATCAGCGCATGACCTACTTCATGATAGGATACGATCTTACGCTCCTGCGCGCTCATGATCCGGTCTTTTTTCTCCTTGCCGACCAGTACCTGCTCGACCGCTTCAAACAGATCCTTCTGGCAGACATATTCCCTGCCCTCTTTGACTGCATTGATCGCAGCCTCGTTGATCATATTGGCAAGGTCAGAGCCGACCGCGCCGCTCGTCGCGAGCGCAATTGCATCGAAATCAACCGTTTCGTCCATCTTAACGTCTTTGGCGTGCACCTTGAGAATCTCTACGCGTCCCTTTAAGTCGGGCTTATCTACGATAATCCGGCGGTCAAATCGTCCCGGACGCAGCAGTGCCTTGTCCAGAATCTCCGGACGGTTGGTCGCCCCCAGAACCAGAATTCCCTTCGAAGTATCAAAACCATCCATCTCAGAAAGCAGCTGGTTCAGCGTCTGCTCACGCTCTTCATTTCCGCCGCCGTATTTGGAATCTCTGCTTCTGCCGATTGCATCAATCTCATCGATAAAGATGATACAGGGCGCATTTTTCGTCGCTTCTTTAAACAGGTCGCGCACGCGCGATGCACCGACACCGACGTACAGCTCGATAAAATCGGAACCGGTCAGCGAAAAGAACGGAACCTTCGCCTCTCCGGCTACTGCCTTTGCCAGAAGCGTCTTACCGGTACCGGGAGGGCCGACTAACAGCGCACCCTTGGGCAGCTTTGCGCCGATCTTCACATAGCGCTGCGGATTGTGCAGGAAATCGACAACCTCCTGCAGCGACTCCTTTGCTTCGTCCTCGCCTGCTACATCCTTAAACGTGATTCCGGTTTCTTTCTGTACATAAACCTTTGCGTTGCTCTTGCCGACGCCCATCGGGCCGCCTCCGCCCATCCGCCGAAATAGCAGACTTAAAAGCAGCCACATAACGACAATCGGAAGCACATAGGTCAGGATCATCGTCAAAATCAGTCCGGAGCTGTCCGGAACATCCTTGCCGTAGCTTGCAACCTTATATTCTTTTAAGTACGCCGTCAATGCATCATCCGACTGTGCCTTACCGGTATAATAGGTTACCTCCGGCATCGCAGAAAACAGTGTCTTCTGGTTTGTCTGCTGCAGTTTGAGATAAATCGTATCGTCATCCCAGGTAACCTCTGCCGCCTTGCCGTCTTCTACCAGCTCCTGAAATTTTCCATAGGTGATTTCCTGATTGGTTGCATTATTGATCATCCGCATAAACAGGCTCATGGAAATCAACGTCACAATCGCCGCAATCGCCAACAGGATCAGGCTCGTCCGCCTCGGATTGTTCTGTTCCGATCCTCCGGAACCGTTCGGTCCCTGGGATCCGTTGCCGGAACCATTTCCATTTCCGCCGTTAAACGGGTTCATATTATTATCCATTCGATTTAACCTTTCTTTTCGTCCGCTTCATGCATGGAAGCCACGATAGTACCATAATTATAGACATTTCGATAGGATAAATCAATACGCAAAGTCCAAAATAGAATTCTGCTCTACGGCTCAAACGCGCTTTTTACCGATATGGATTTCCGGAACCGCCACATTTTCATAAACGATATCCTGATCCTCTCCGCACACCTCTGCAGGGTCTGCGTCATCATCTCCTTTTAAGTGAATCTCCGGAACTGCCAAATTTTCATTTTCCACTTTGTATTTTGCCGCTTTTTCTTTTCTTTTTTCCCAAAACATCATTTCTCCCCCTTGCTTTACAGGAAATTGATAAACAGCGTAATGACAAGGCTGTTGATAAAATCCGCAAACAGGCTGCCCACAATCGGGATCAGCAGATATGCCTTTACAGACGGCACATATTTTTCACACACTGCCTGCATATTTGCCATCGCATTCGGTGTAGCCCCCATACCGAAACCGCAGGTACCGGAACAAATAACCGCCGCATCATAGTCTTTTCCCATGACGCGGAACACTACAAAATAAGTGTACAGAAACATCAAAAGCACCTGTCCTGTCAGCAACAGGAGCATCGGCACAGCCAGCTCCGCCAGCTGCCACAGCTTCAGCGTAATCATCGCCAAACCAAGGAACATGGAAAGGCTGATACCACCAATGCCATTGATTTCCCCCATATAGATAGGAAATTTCCCAGTATATTCACTCAGGTTCCGCATCACGGCGGCTACGATCATCGCACCAATATAAATTGGAAACGTCATTCCTGTCATCGATAAAACCTGAGACAACACCGTTCCGATTCCCATCGCCAGAACCAGCTGAAAGAATGCAGCCGGATACTGTTTTACATGGCGTTCATGTTTTTTATCTTCTTCCAGCAGAAGGCTGTCATCCTCAGGAATCGCCGTTTTCAAAAGATCGCGCTTTTCAACCAGCCGTTCGCCGAGCGGTCCGCCCATCACGCTGCCTGCCACCAGACCAAACGTCGCTGCCGCCGTACAAACCGTCGTTGCCCCTGAAATCCCGAAGTCCTCCAGCACGGGACCAAACGCACCCGCCGTACCGTGTCCGCCCGTCATCGGAATCGAGCCGGTACACATGCCGACCAACGGATCGAGGTGCAAAAACTTCGCCAGGCCTACCGCAGTTCCGTTCTGCAGCACGATCAGACCGATTACCAGTCCCAGAAAGATAATCATGGATTTCCCGCCGCTTTTCAGAACCTTCAGATTTGCCTGAAAGCCTACCGAGGTAAAGAAAAACACCATGAATACTTCTTTTAAAATATCGTCAAATACAAACTCCGCAATTCCCGTCACATAGCAAATACATGTTGCCACTGCAAAAATAACGCCGCCGATTACCGGCGCAGGAATACAAAACCGCTCCAGCAGCCAGCACTTTTTTCTTAAATATCTTCCAAGCATCAGAGCGAGCACTGCAACTGCCATTGTCTGATACATATCCAGTTCAATTCTCACTCTTTTCTCCTCTGCTCTCATAATACCGCTCTGCACCTTTGTGGAACGGAACCGAAATTCCGGCTACAGCAGCGTCTGCGTCCGTAATCAGCTCCACCGGCAGCGCAAAATCCAGCTCCTGCTGTTCCTCAAATAAAAGCGCCGTCAGTTCCTCCACCACCTCTGCAGAAACGCTATCGCTCGCCAACAAGACCGCTTTTACGCCAACCGTCGAAACATCCTCTTCCTGTCCCGGATAGGTTCCAGCTGCAATAATACAGCTGTCATAAACCGGATAGCTCTTTTTCAGACGTGCCGCAGCAGCGCTGTCAACATTCAGGAACCGGATTCCTGTCCGCTGCGCCAGATTCGTAATTGCAGCCGTCTGCACTCCTGCCGTACAGAAAAATGCGTCGATCGTGCCATTTTCCAGCTCCTTCGCAGCCTCTGTGTAATTCAGGGAAACTTCCTCCACCAGCTTTTCGTTCAGACCGTATGCCGCCAGAATCTGCAGCGCGTTCTGCTTCGTCCCGGACTCTTCCTCACCGATGCTGACCCTGTGTCCTTCCAGCTCTTCCACCGTCGAAATTTCAGAGTCTGCGCGCACCACAATCTGACACGCTTCTTCATAAACGCCCGCTACAGCCCCGAATCCACGGATCGGCTCTGTTCCCTGAAACTGCCCGGTTCCGTTCCAGGCATCCTCCAGCAAATCCGCCTGACACAGCGCGAGCTGAATATAATTCTGGGATAAAAGCCGGAGGTTTGCAGCCGATCCGGCGGTCGTACGCACCTCAATCTCCCTGTTGTTCGTCTCGGATTCCAGCTTTGCAAACGCATCAGAAAATGCCTGATACGTTCCTCCAAGTCCCGCAGCACCCATTTTCAGCCGACCGCTGTCCCTGCCGCAGCTAGACAGCAGCAGAAGCGCCGCCAGAAAAATTCCAATTCTTTTTTTCATTCTGTCTCCATTCCTATGCCATCATTTCCACCAAACAATAGAATGCACGCTCTGCAAGCATTCTATTGTCATGAACAATAGAATACACGCTCTGCAAGCATTCTATTGTCATGAACAATAGAATACACGCTCTGCGAGCATTCTATTGTCATGAATCATAGCGGAAAGAGCCTGTAAAATCAAGCGTCAGTTCCTTTCTGCGAAATATCTGCAGATTTTTTCTCAGGAAACGGTAGATTTTTTCTTTCAATGCGTTATATAATTGTGGAAGAGTTTGTCGTGACGAATCCGTCACGATTTTTCAAGTAACTGCTACACTAAAGTTTACACAGGGAGTTTCTTATGAATATCGGTTTTGACAATCAAAAGTATCTGCAAATGCAGTCTGCCCATATCCGCGAACGAATTTCCATGTTCGGGGATAAATTGTATCTGGAATTTGGCGGCAAGCTGTTCGACGACTATCATGCGGCCAGAGTACTGCCCGGATTCGAGCCGGACAGTAAATTGAAAATGCTGCTCCAGTTAAAGGATCAGGCAGAAATCGTCATCGCGATCTCCGCCAGTGCGCTGGAAACCAACAAAACACGCCGTGATCTCGGTCTGACTTATGACCTCGAGGTGCTGCGTCTTACAGAATCATTCCGCAATATCGGTCTTTACGTCGGAAGCGTTGTCATCACACAGTATGCCGGTCAGCCCGCTGCGGACCTGTTCCGCAAAAAGCTCGAAACCCTCGGCATCCGCTGCTATATCCACTATATTATTGAGGGTTATCCGACCAACGTGGAAAAAATCGTCAGCGAAGAAGGCTACGGCAAAAACGATTATATCGAAACCAGCCGTCCGCTCGTTGTCGTAACCGCACCCGGACCCGGCAGCGGCAAAATGGCTACCTGCCTTTCCCAGCTGTATCATGAGCATCTGCGCGGCGTCAACGCCGGCTACGCCAAGTTCGAGACATTCCCGATCTGGAACCTGCCGTTAAAGCACCCGGTCAACCTCGCCTATGAGGCTGCTACCGCTGATTTAAACGACGTCAACATGATCGACCCGTTCCATCTGGAAGCTTACGGCGTTACCACCGTCAACTACAACCGCGACGTTGAGATTTTCCCTGTTCTGAGCGCTATTTTTGAAGAAATCATGGGCGAATGTCCTTACAAGTCTCCTACGGACATGGGCGTCAACATGGCTGGCAACTGTATCATCGACGATGAGGCCTGCAAGGAAGCCTCCAGACAGGAAATCATCCGCCGTTATTACAACTGCTTATGCGACTTAAAGCGCGGAAACTCCACGCCCGCCGTTTTGTACAAGCTCGAGCTTCTGATGAAGCAGGCTGGAATTACCGTTGCAGACCGCAAGGTAATCGCTGCTGCCATGAACCGCGAAGAGGCTACCGGCGCTCCCGCCGCTGCCATCGAGCTTCCTGACGGCACTCTGGTGACCGGCAAGACCTCCGACCTGCTCGGCGCATCCGCAGCCTGCCTGCTCAACGCCTTAAAGATTCTTGCAGGCATCGATCATGAGATCCATCTGGTATCTCCGGATGCGATCCACCCGATCCAGACCCTCAAGATCAACTATCTGGGCAGCCAGAACCCTCGTCTTCATACGGACGAAATTCTGATCGCACTTTCCATCAGTGCTGCAACCAGCCCGGACGCTGCCCGCGCCCTGAATGCGGTTCCGCTCTTAAAAGGATGCGAGGTTCATTCCTCCGTTCTGCTTTCCTCTGTAGATGAGGGCATCTTCAAAAAGCTCGGCATGCATCTGACCTGCGAACCGAAAAATGAAGAGAAAGATGTAAAAAAACAGTAAACAGGATTTCCGGCGGAGTACAAATTCAACATTATTTTGCTCCGCCATGTTTATTATGTAAAAAATGGCACCCACTCTATCGTGGATGCCATTTTTTACAATTTTTCTTTTTACAGCTTCTTTTTATAATGTCCGATGACCGTCACACCCTCGTTCATAACAATAAACGCATGCGGATCGTATTTGAGCACAATGTTTTTCAGCTGACCGACCTCGTACTTGGACACGAGAATGTAAAGCATGTTCGACTTTTCATTCGTGTAAGCGCCCGTGCTTTCCAGACGAGTAATTCCTCTGTCCATCTTCTGCAGGATTTCCTGCTCCAGTTCCATGTCGTCCAGCTTCGTGATAATCCGCACCTCGACGTTAATGTTCTGTGAATGCTCGTGATCGACCGCAAACGCGCTGACCGCCGCGTAGATCAGAGAATAAATCACGGTGCTGACGTCAAACAGGAACAGGCAGATTCCGTAAAGTACAGCGTTCGTGATGATATTGACCTTGCCGACGCTGATATTTTTCTTCCATTTGATCAAAAGCAGCGCAATAATATCAGTTCCACCCAGCGATGCCCCCATCCGAAGCGCCGTTCCCATGCCGAAGCCGCACATCAGGGCACCGATCACCGTGCTGCCCAGAATGTCATTATGTAAAAGCGTCTCCGTCGGAATCGGGATAAACGACAAAAATATCGTCACCGCTGTCAGACAGCAAATCGTTTTTACGAAAAACTGTTTTCCAATATCTTTCATACCGAGTAGAAGCACCGGAATATTGATCGCATAATAAATCAGACCCGCGATATCAAAATTCTGAATCGGCAGATGCAGATAACTGACCAAAATCGTTCGTACAATCTGGGCAAAACCCATAATGCCTCCACTGTACAATCCTGCCGGTACGATAAACAAATTGACGCCCGCTGAATAAATTGCCGCGCCCCCGATTGCGATCGCCAGCCGTTTGGATTCTTCTGCAATTTCTCCTTCCAAACGCTGAAATTGTCCCCGTTTTTCTTCTTTTGTCTTTTCCATTCCTGTCCTCCTGCTTTTCCCTGCAGATTTTTATTGCACCAGGCAATCCCTGTATTCTTATGATGTCGGGGTCAAAAGCCCCTACCTTGATGCCTGCGGATTATTCCGTGCTGTGCACTCCCACAACCCTGGCATCATTCTTATTTTACTATGTCTGCGTTTTAGATTCAACCGTTCCGTCACCGCGAATGGCGCGAGTGAACTGTACAGTTCATCCGCACCTGAACACTGCAATGCTCAGGTGCGAAATGAACCGCCGAAACGTTGTTTCCTGTCATACCGATAAAATTCACTGAAACTGCGTTCGGACTACTTTTCGACGGCTTACGCCTCCTGGTCAACCCTACCCAGAAATGTCAGCAAATAGATGCCGCAGATTCCGACCAGCACATAAATAATCCGGCTGATCCACGTCATATCTCCAAAGATCAGCCGAACCAGATCCAGCCGGAACAATCCGATCAGTCCCCAGTTGACAGCTCCAATAAAGACGACGATCAACGCGATATAATCCAGTGTCTTGCTCATTTTTCAGCCTCCTTTCAGATAGCATGGCACGGCAGCCATGACATAGTCATACAATGCAATGACATAGTCATGAAACGACCCTATCGTTTGAACTGTCTGCCAGCCATTTACAGCGTTTCCGGTTTCCGTCGATTTTATACGCGAAGGGTATAAGTGAACTGTAATGAATTTTGTTACTGTTCACTCGCGCCATTCGCAAAAGCGCATCTTCGATGCTTCCCGCTGCTTTGCAGCTCTTTTTGCTCATAGAATGGCGCTCCCTTCGTACTCTTCTGAGTTCAGATTTTCGTGCAAGCACGGAATCTGAACTCAGAAGAGTACGAGTGAACTGTAACAAATTTTCTCTGCAAAAATACCTTGTCATCCGCTATCCGAAGGGATTATGATAAATGCGCAGCGCCCCTGGCGTATTCCTTATCATGAAAGGAGATTTTTTCCATGGAACAAATGTATATAACACGGCTGGAGCATGTTTGCTCCCGCTTAACCAAAATGGGACTGACTCAGATGATCGTCAGCGATCCTTTGAGCATCCGCTATCTGACCGGCGTATGGGTTGACCCTTACGAACGTCTCTATGCGCTGTACCTGCGCACTGACGGAAAGCATCGCTTTTTCTTAAATAATCTTTTTGTTGTCCCGGATATCGACATCCCGAAAACCTGGTTTTCCGATACAGACGACGGCGTTGCCATTATCGCGGGGCTGGTGGACGGCAACGTAGACATGGGTATCGACAAAAACTGGCCCGCACGTTTCCTGCTCGCCCTGATGGAGCATCATCCCAATGTCCGCTATGTAAACGCATCCTCCTGCATCGACGGCGAGCGCGCAATCAAGGACGAATATGAGCGTCAGAAAATGCGCGAGGCGTCCCTTTTAAACGATGTCTGCATCGAAAAAGCTGCCGCCCACATCAAAGCAGGCATGACCGAGCTGGAATGCGCGGATTATATCCGCTCCCTCTATAAAGAAGCCGGATGTATAGAAAGCTTTTCCACCATAGTTTCGTTTGGTGCAAACGCTGCTGACCCGCACCACGAGCCTGACGACACCGTATTAAAGCCCGGCGACGGCATCGTTATCGATATGGGCTGTGAAAAAGAGGGCTACTGCTCCGATATGACCCGTACCTTTTTCTGCGAAACGGCCGATCCCGACTACGCTGCGATCCATGACCTCGTCCGCAGCGCCAACGAAAAAGCGGAAAGCCTGATTCGCCCTGGAATGCGTTTCTGCGATCTGGACAAGGCAGCGCGGGACGTGATCTCCGAAGCAGGATACGGCGAATATTTCACGCATCGTCTCGGACACTCCATCGGCATGCAGGCCCATGAAGCCGGCGACGTCAGCCAGGGCAATCCGGCAGAAATTCAGGAGGGTATGACCTTCTCTATCGAACCCGGCGTCTATCTGCCCGGCAAATTTGGCGTTCGCGTAGAAGACCTTGTGTTAGTCACTGCTGACGGCTGCGAGGTTTTAAACCACGCCGACAAACATTGGAAAGTCATTGGCTGACCTGCCGCCGCATTCTATTCTCTAAAAAATTTGTACACAACAATAGATGCACGCTCTGCGAGCATTCTATTGTCATGAATAAAAGGTCGCGCTGCGGGCATTCCATTGACACGGGAAAAGGACAGACCATTTTGAATGTCTCACTTTCGGACAGTTCAAAATATCTGTCCATTTTTTTATTTTATGTTCTCATGTAAGCTATAAGTATGTTAGAATAGAAAAAAAACTGATTTTTGTCTATTTATAAACTTACAACCAGTCAAAGGAGCCGTTATGACGAAAAATGACATTACCCGCGGTCTGATCGATTTTGCAGTCAGCCAGTGTCTCAAAAATATAAAAGAAGATCCATACAGAAGTATCCGTCGTCTGGCTGACCTCGGACGTCAGTTTGCCAAGGGACGTTTTCAGGAAGAGCTTTTTTCCCTCTTCCAGAGATTGCTGCTCAACGAAGACGGTCCTTATTATGAAATGCTAAAGCAGCTGGTTTCTTCCGTCGATACCGACTCCCTCAAGACGCTCGGCATCAATATCGGCTATAATTCCTGGACCTGCGGCGCTTCCCGGCTCCGTCAGATCACCGCTGAAAAAGACTATCCGCACTGGCTTGCAGAGATCTCCCTTTCTCCGGAAAGCTCTGCCTCCCAGTTAAAAGAACAGCTCTCCGCCGCCCTGAAAAATGGTACCTACGCGTTCCGTCTCCATATGCCTTCCCAGAGCATTACCACAGACACCAGACAGCTTGGGCTTATCCGTGAATTTCCTGACTGCAGCTTTTTCCTCGACTTCATGGACACCGACTGCACCTACTCGGACGACCTTCTGGAACTCACCTGCAGCTGCGACAACCTCGCATTTCTGGTTCCGTTCGGCTCCCTGCAGAGCCGTCAGCTTGTCGACCTTTTGAATGCGCGCCAGCGTATCTACGGTGTCTGCCGCACATACGACAATACAAACGCGGCTGAAAGGATCTCCGACTCACAGATTTCCGAGATGCTTTCCTGGGGCAGCCCTCTGCTCTTCTTCCTGGCTGCTGCCGATACAACGCAGGATAACCGGCTTCTTGTCGACAATACCATTTTAGACGCCCGTCTTCACCAGACGTATCCGGCGCTTCTCATTCATCTGGACGCTGACGTTGCCCGGATCCAGCAGCTTTTGTTATCGTCCCGGAAAAACCTGTGAAACAATAGAATGCACGCTCTGCGAGCATTCTATTGTCATGAACTATGAGAAACACGCTTCGCGAGTTTCTCAAGTTATCGCGGCAGTCGCCAAGGTCTCGTGCAAGCACGGACTTTGGCTCGTTGCTCGCGTAAATAAAATCTCGCTCCGTTGCTTTACGAAAGCGCAGATTTACCTTTCCATCAAAAAAGTGTATGCTCTGTTGGTTTTCCCAAGAAACCACAGTCCATACACTTTTCTTTTCCCATTTTTAAACTTTTTTATTCTGAAAAAGCGGAATCTCATTCTGCGTGCCGGCTTCCTCCGCAATGATTTTCCGGGCAAGCCCCAGAGAAATATCATGTAAATCCTCTACAAACTCCTCCGGTGTAATCTTACTGCCCTCGCGCAGCCAGTAGACCAGTTCTCCCAAAACGCCCTCGCACAGAAAAGCAATATAAAACTCCTTTTTCCGCCCCTCTTCCACCAGATTCTGTGTCAGGAGCATCAAAACCGGACGAAGCATTCCACAGAAATATTCCCGGAAAGAATTCTGTCCTTCTACCTGAAGCGCGTTCTGATAAAACAGACGCTCCCTGTAAAAATGGCTGCAGAGCGCTTCCAGCATATCCCACTCATTGCGGCAGCTGCTCCACTCCATCCGCTCAATAAAATCCACATAAAAAATCCAGTTTACCAGGTCATATTTGTCCCGGAAATGATAATAAAAGCTTTTCCGGTTCATGCCGCAATCCTCGCAGATATCTCCTACGCTGATTTTGGAAAAAGGCTTTTTCTCCATCAGCTTCTTCATCGATACGGCCAGTGCATTTTTGGTAATGTTGGAATCCGCCATCTCAACCTCCGGATAAAAGCTGCATCAGTAACGGCAGCGCTTTAATAATGCGATACCTGTCGGGTACGGACCGGTATGGACACCGATCGTCGCACCTACATGAAAGACTTCAAATCGTTTGATCTCTCCTTCATAGTCCCTAAACGCAGCCTTCACCTGTTCTTCAAATTTACCGAATTCTTCTTTGTCCAGTCCGCATTCCAGACCTATCCGGTATTCTTTTAAATCAATATGGTCCGCCTCGATATAAGCCTTCGCCTTATCGATCACAGACTGCAGCGATTTTTTTCTTCCTCTGCTGACACCTGCTGAGACCAGCTCTTTATTGACATATTCGATCATCGGCTTGATCTTTAAAACATTGCCGATTGTCGCCGCCGCTCTGCCAATTCTGCCGCCATGCTGCAGATAATCCAGATCGTTCGTTGTAAAAAAGATTCTGCCGGTCGGACGGATCTCTTCCAGAAGCTTCACTGCCTCCTTCAGATCCAGCTCCGCTCCGCGCAGTCTGCAGGCTTCCTCAACAAACATCCCCTGCAGTGCCGTCACTTCTTCCGAATCCACAACCTCGATCTGTGCTTCCGGATAGTCCTCCAGAATCTGGTTTTTCGCATTCATCGCCGACTGAATAGAACCGGAAAATGCTGCATTTAAGCAGATGCACAGAACCGGTACACCATCTTTTACATACTTTTCAAACACATCGACATAATCCTGAACTGAAGGCATCGAAGTCTTGGGGAATGTTCCTGCCCGATCCGCCATCATCTGGTAGAAATCCTCTACGCTGATATCGACGCCCTCTTTCATATAGTTTTCTTCTTCAAAAGAAACATAAAACGGAACAATATCAACTCCCAGTTCCTGCGCACGCTCTTTCGGCAGATCACAGGAGCTGTCGCTCACAATCTGAAATTTCATTTTTCCTTCTCTTTTCTTGCTTTTCTTCGAAAACGACTTATCTCTTGTAGTCAGTCAAACCGTCTTTTAAAATCTCTGCCAGCTGCGCAGGAGTCATCGTCTTGTTCTTCATCTGCTCGATTTCTTCCGCTTTTACACCGATCAGCTGCACCAGCTGTACCTTGCCGAAGGGAGATTCCACCGTTCCAATGTCGTCCTCCTTGGTGATAAATCCGGTGATCGCAGATTTCGATGCGGCATCCAGACCTCTCTGCTGCCCCATCGCCAAAAACTGCCCGGGCGTGAACTGATGTCCGTTGTTGACCGTGATGCCCGCAATCATCTGAAGCAGGCTGCATATATGACGAACCTCCAGAGCAGGATTTCCCAGTCCTTCTTTTTTCAGCTTCAGCGTCAGCTCAAACCCGTATCCGCTCCGCTCCGGGTTGCCGTTCTGCTTCTCGTACAGTTCAGAAAGACCATAGGTTACAAAATGGAAATAGTCCCCGCCGTTATAAACGCTGATCCCGTCCAGCGGCCCCATTTCATCCGGCTTGTAGCTCGCATAACAGCCGAAATGTGCCGGAATCTTCTGATCCGGATAACGCTTTTCAAAGCACGCGGTAATCGCATCCCAACCGGGCGCTTCTTTATAAATAACCTCTTCCGGCTCGCTCTGCAGCATATGCCCCGGATGTACCTTGCCGATCACGCGCTCTGCAACCTTGATCGCCGCCTGTCTCGCATTTTCTTCCCCGGCGCTGACCTTTTCCACACTGCCGACCTTCGGCACCGCGATATCTGCAACAGTTACTGCAAAACACTCCCGGCCAACACAGTCTACATAATAAAAACGGTCTCCGCGGTGCACCGTACCGCACACCACATGACAACCCATCACTACGCTGCCGTCCTTTAACAGAAAGAGATTTTCAATAATTGCCTGAGAAAATTCCTCCTCCCCTGCATTCCGATCCTGAAACTCCATCGGTATTTCCCCCTTTTATCAATATTCCAGTGTATCCAGATACTTCATATAGTTGACGACCATCATCGCAATCTTAAAGGTCATCGCGTCCTCAAAGGTTCTGATATCCAGCCCTGTCGCTTTCTGCAGCTTTTCAATCCTATATACAAGCGTATTTCTGTGTATGAAGAGCTGTCTGCTCGTCTCGGATACATTTAAGTTGTTCTCGAAAAATTTGTTGATCGTTGTCAGCGTCTCTTCATCCAGATCGTAAACCTGATTGCCACCGAAAATCTCTTCGATGAAAATCCGGCACAGATTGACGGGCAGCTGGTAGATCAGACGTCCGATTCCCAGCGTAGAATATGCGATGACATTTTTTTCCGCATAGAAAATTCTGCCAACGTCCATCGCCATCGTCGCTTCTTTATAAGATTTGGAAACCTCTCTCAGCTCCTGCACGACCGTACCGTAGGAAACGCGCACCTTGAGCATCGCTTCGCTGTTCATCATATCGACGATCGTATTCGCGACCAGCTCCAGGGATTCCGGGGAAGCATCGCGCTCCACCGCTTTGATCAGGATAATATTCTTTTCATCCACTGCGGTAATATAGTCACCGTTCTGGCTGCTGAACAGGCTTCGTAACAGCTCCATGCCGCTGCTGTCTTTTTCCAGTCTCGTCTCAACCAGATATACAATTCTCGGTCCCTCCACTTCAATATGAAGCTTCTGTGCCCGGTTATAGATATCTACCAGAAGTAGGTTGTCCAGAATCAGATTCTGGAAGAAATTGTTCCGGTCAAACCGTTCCTTATAAGCAATGATCAGATTCTGAATCTGGCTGACTGCAATCTTGCCAACCATATATGCATCATCATTGTTGCTGCGCGACGCCAGGACATATGCCACCTCGCTATCGTCCAGCACCTTCAGAAAATGATATCCGCCGACCACCTGGCTATCTGCCGGAGATGCGGCAAAGCCCGTAATAATTTCACGGGAAATCTCAATATCCTCAGTCGTTGCAGCCACCTTTATGCCATCCAGGTCGAACACATAAATATCGACCTTGGTAATTGCTTTCAATTCATCGATACTCGTCTGAATGATCTGATTTGAAATCATATCCGTTCCTCTCATTCTGCATTTTCGTCAAAAGTCACAAACTTCTTATCAATTATAATAAAACATCGGCATTTTTTGTGCAAGTTTTTTTTGTTCCGACGGATCGATGCAGCCTTCTGCCCATCCTTTTTCCATCGTCGGTTCACCCTTCTCCGCCGACTTCCAGCTTTACTCCGAAAGTCCTTTCAGGCTTTCCAGAAGATCCAGATCCTCCTGCTGCACTTTGATGTTCGCCATCATCGGTTCCTCCCCCGGACGCTGCAGGGAAATTTCGATTATCGTTCCCGGCTCGATCGGTCTGGAAAGGGCCGCTTTACAAAAAGCGCTGAATTTGGGATGATTTTTTGTAAACGCAGCCTTTGCACTCATTAGTTTTAAAATTGCGGAAGGGTTCATTTGTTTCTCCTTTTCGACTTGTTCTTTTTCCTGTTATTCATTATAATGTAGCAGGACATTGCTGTCTACACAGCTTTCCCAAAATCACGGAGGATTCTGATGAAAAAAACAAATTACCATACACACACGAAACGCTGCATGCACGCCGAGGGTACGGAAGCAGATTATGTAAAAGCCGCCCTGGATGCATGCCTTGACGTCCTCGGCTTCAGCGACCACGGTCCGTTTCCGGACAACCGCTTCGACTCCCGCATGCCCTATGCCGACCTCGATGAATATCTTGCATGTATGGATGCACTGCGCCCGACCGTTCCCTTCCCGATCCTGAAAGGATTGGAAATCGAATACTGCCCTGACAGCCGTGATTATTATTCCTTTTTATTAAAAGAAAAAAAGCTGGATTATCTGCTGCTGGGTCAGCATTATTACCAGGAGGATGACGGTTCCTACGTTCATGTCTTCTCGATTCCTGAAAAAATCGGTACACGCGGATATATCAAATATGCCCATTCCGTCAAAGAAGCGCTGGAAACCGGATACTTCCCGATTCTCGCGCATCCCGATGTATTTTTCAACAATCCCTATTCCTGGGATGACAACTGCGAGGAGGCCTGTGATATCATCCTAAACGCCGCCGTCCAGACCGGAGCTGTTTTGGAATTAAATGCCAACGGCATCCGAAAAGGCATCCAATCCTTAGGAAACGACCACCGCTGGCCTTATCCATACGCTGACTTCTGGAAAAAAGTCGCCAAAACTTCCATTCCCGTCCTGATCGGCTCCGACTGCCATGATCCTGCCTTCATGTGGGATTCCTGCGTCGAGGAAGCCTACCGGATCGCTGCTGAGTGGAACCTGAGTGATAACCTGACGGATACATTCTAAAAAGGCACGAGTGAACTGTAGAATTCAAAAAGAGCCATTGCATTTCGCAATGGCTCTTTGCTATGTTCTTGATTAGTTGGTGATAACCTGCTCGGTCTCTTTGTCGAATACGTGGATCTTCTCAACATCGAATGCAAATCTAACAGTGTCGCCAGGTCTTGCATTGGAACGAGGATCTACTCTTGCGGTCATCGGGAACTCGCCCAGATCGAAATACAGGAATACTTCAGCACCAAGCAGTTCGTAAACCTTGATAGTAGAAGAGAATACGCATTTAGCGGTCTCAATGAACATCTCGGAATCGTAAACGTCTTCAGGACGGATACCCATAACAACAGTCTTTCCGTTGTAACCGCCATCAATCAGCTTCTTAGCCTTTGCAGGAGGAAGCGGGATGGACTGACCAGCTACTTCCAGAGTTACTGCAGTGCCGTTGATTCTTACAACTGCATCCAGGAAGTTCATCTGAGGAGATCCCATGAATCCTGCTACGAACAGGTTCTGAGGCTTCTCATACAGGTTCTGAGGAGTATCTACCTGCTGGATAACGCCGTCTTTCATAACTACGATTCTGGTACCCAGTGTCATAGCCTCGGTCTGGTCATGTGTTACATAGATGATGGTGGTGCCCAGTCTCTGATGCAGCTTAGCGATCTCGATACGCATCTGTACACGCAGCTTAGCATCCAGGTTGGACAGAGGCTCGTCCATCAGGAATACCTTAGGGTTACGAACGATAGCACGTCCCATAGCAACACGCTGTCTCTGACCACCGGACAGAGCCTTCGGCTTACGATCAAGCAGCTGAGTCAGATCCAGGATCTTTGCAGCTTCTTTTACCATCTTGTCGATTTCGTCCTTCGGAACTTTTCTTAATTTCAGACCGAATGCCATGTTATCATATACGGTCATATGAGGATACAGAGCGTAGTTCTGGAATACCATCGCGATATCTCTGTCCTTAGGCTCTACATCGTTAACCACTCTGTCACCGATCTTCAATTCACCGGAAGAGATATCTTCCAGACCAGCGATCATACGAAGGGTAGTGGACTTACCACAACCTGAAGGGCCTACGAAAATGATAAACTCTTTATCTGCGATCTCGAGGTTGAAGTTTTTAACAGCCTCAAAACCATTGGGGTACACTTTGCAAATGTTCTTTAAAGATAAGCTTGCCATTATTTTGCCTCCCTGAAAATTTAATCTCGAGCTTTCTCGATTGAATCTAGATCTAGTATACCGAAAATGCCCGATTTTGGCTATACCAGTATTCCACAAACTTTTTGGAGATGCTTGTGGAATCTGCCAAAAAAGATTTTAACTCCAAAAGTTCATCAGCGTTTTGAACAAAACGTATCGTTTCTATCTATGCACTTTGCCAAAGCACTGTCTGGTTAAATCTGATTTTCGGTTTCAACAGCATCTGTTTCTGTCTTGTTTTCTGCGGATTCTGCTGTTTTTGCCGCTGCTTCCGCTTCCAGTGCCGCCTGCTTTGCCTGTTCTTCCTCTACGATAAAGGACAGGGGAGCCAGGTTCTCGCCATCCTGTACCTGTTCTTCCGGCTCAAAGCGTTTGAAGATCCCGACATACAGCAGACTGCTGAAATATGCGACTGCAGGGACTCCAAGAAGGAACAGAAACGGCAGAGCCTGGATCGTTACCAGTAATAAAGCAACCGGAATCAGATGGATGATCACGATCAGGACGCTCTTAGGCAGGTTCATAAAGCTGATCAGGAACGCGTTCCGGAAGGTATTTTTTACAGTGTTGTCAAATCTGGACAAAACCGGGAAAATATAAAGGCCGGTCAGCAGCAGGAGGAAGGATACGATAAACAGCACCGTTTTCATGATCTTTGCACTGCTTCCTGTCATCATCACCAGCGTGACTCTCCAGTCCACTGCGATAATCGCAATCACAACGAGCATAATCAGCCAGATGATCGTCGCCTGCTTAAAATTCTCTTTAAAGGACTTAAAATATCCTTTTATGATATACGGGTCATCCCCTCTCGCCATTTTGATCGTCACATAATACAGTGCCGTAATCGCCGCCCCTGCCGTAAAAATCGGAATACAGCAGATGATTGTCAGCACGTTCAGGATCATCAGGTTGGCAACCTTACTCAAAAAGACCATGACCGGGCTGTCCAGGTTAAAAAGCTTCATTCATACATTCCTCTCTTCTCTTGTTGTCAAAATTTATCAAAAACCGTTCGTGCGGTTTTAGATCATTTTTTAGCTGTCTATATCAGGAAAATCTGGCGTCAGTTTTCCCCTTTCTGGAAAACATGGTTCAGGAAATCGATCACGCTCTGCTTCAGGTCCTGCCAGAAATGCTGCGCTGTGTTAGCTGCAATCGCTTTGGCAGTCTCCATCACAGTCTCTTTTGCAGGTTCGATCAGCTGTTCCTGAATCGTCTCGCCGAGAGGACCTGCAAGCTGCTCCTGCAGCGCATCCGAAAGGTTTTCTACCAGCGTATCACCGTAGCTTTCATACATTTTCTGTGCAAGCGCAATGACCGTCTCATGGTTTAAGCCGATCCCGTTTAACTGCTGCAGCGCAGAAGCAAGCGTCGTTCTCGTGCTCTCGTCAAGGGAAACGCCGAACTCCTTTTCTCCCTCGCTGATCGCAGCTTTGATATCCTCTGCGTTATCCAGCTCGCCTGCGTCCCACTTTTCTTTTACAAAATCCAGCAGCTTTGCAAAATCCTCATCGCTGATGGATTTGGCGGGCTCTGTCTCTGTCTGCGGCTGTTCCTGCATCTGCGCACTCTCCGCCGTCTGTCCCGGCGCTGCACAGACCGGTACAGCGATGCTGGATACTGCAATCGCCGTCGATAACATCATTGCTGCAATCCCTGTTTTCTTCATATTCTCCTCTCATTCTGCCGCTTAAGCGACAAATGAAACCTAAAACTGCATTTTCTAAAAACTCTGTCCAGCCACCCGGGCTGTATTTAAAATCCATTTTAAAAGGTCTGCATCCACCTCTTCCCGGCCGATTTCATTGACCAGCTCGTGACGCATACCGGGATATAATTTGCACTCCACCTGCGTCATCCCGCTGTTTTGAAAGCTTTCTGCAACCTCCAGAACCGCTTTGCCATAGCTGCCGACCGGATCCTCCTGTCCTGCGACAAACAGCACCGGAAGCTCTTTGGGAATTTTATTGATGCTTTCCGGGTCATGAAGCCTGCCGATCAGTTCAAACAGCGTCTCAAACCCGTTGACTGTAAAGACAAAGCCGCACCGCGGATCATCCAGATATTTTTGAACCTCTTTTTTGTCCCGGGACAGCCAATCCATGCTTCCAACGCCGTCTGTAATCTTTTTCTGATAGCTTCCAAATGCCATTTTGTCCAGCAGGCGGCTCACATGCGCATCCCCCAGAAAAGCCTTCTGAAGCTTCGTCACCGCTTTGGCTGCATTTAAAACCGCCTTCGGCTGCATACCGGTTCCCATCACGATCGCTCCGTCAATTCCGCTGCCGTAACGGCTCAGGTAATTGCGGAGGATGAAAGACCCCATGCTATGTCCCAATAACAGATACGGAACACCGGGATACTGCTCCTGCACTATTTTTTTGAGACGATGAACATCCCGAACTACCACCGTCGCCGGATCATGCGCGCAGAAATAGCCGTAGATTCCGTTTTCCCCGACGCTCTTTCCGTGTCCCAGATGATCCTCCCCGGTCACCAGAATCCCCTGCCTGGTCAGCACGGAGGCCAGACGCTCATATCGTTCGATATATTCCGCCATACCGTGCACGATCTGCAGGATACAGACCGGTTTACCCTCCGGTATCCATTTTACTGCATGAATCTTCGTTTTACCATCTCTTGACAGGAAAAAAATTTCTTCTTTTTTCATATCCCGTTCCCCCGTTTCGTTTTCCCCTCTTTTCCCGGAAACAGCCGCATGCCTCCGTTTACAGACAGAGCCGCAGCAAGAAAAATCCTGCTGCTTTTTCACAGCAAATTCTCTTCTGCGGCCCTCACATTTTTATATTAACATTATATAAAGTTCCGGTCAACTCTAACCGTCAGCAGATCTCTGCTCCGGCAGGCATATTTTTCTCCGGTGTTACCAGCGCAAGATTGCCTTCGGCATCCTCTGCACACAGCAGCATGCCTTCCGACAGAACACCGGCGAGCTTTGCAGGCTTTAAGTTCACTAAAACCATAACCTTTTTGCCTACCATCTCTTCCGCCGTGTAATGTGCGCGGATTCCGGAAACGATCTGTTTTACTTCTTTCCCGATTTTTACCTGGGAGCAGAGAAGCTTTTTGGACTTCGGAACCGGTTCGCATTTGATGATTTCGCCAACCGCGAACTGCATCTTTTCGAAATCTTCAAAGGTGATCTCCGGCTTTTTCGTCAGCTCCATCACGTCCTCTTCTTTTTCTTCCTCAGCCTCTTCCGCCAGTGCCTTACGCGCCTCAAACATCGCTGCTGCCTTTTCCAGAACTTCCTTTACATCCAGTCTTGCGAACAGGATTTCCGGTTTCTCTGTAACTTTGCTGCCGGATATATAGCCGCCGAAGGTCGTGCATTCTTCGAAGCTGCGCAGGGAAGTATTGAGCTGGGCTGCGATCTTTTCCGCAGTGCCCGGCATATAAGGCTCCAGCAGGGACGCACCGATTACAATGCTCTCTGTCAGGTTATACAATACGGTAGCAAGACGGTCTGCTTTTGCAGGGTCTTTTGCCAGTACCCACGGTTCTGTCTCATCGATATATTTGTTGCAGCGCTTGAACAGCGTAAAAATATCGGTGATCGCGTCTGCGACTCTCCAGCCTTCCATCTTTGCCGCAACCTTATCGTAGGTTCCGGTTACAACTGCTTTCAGATCCTCATCAACTGCCTCTGCTGCGCCCTTATCCGCTACAACGCCGCCGAAATACTTGTTGCTCATGGAAATCGTACGATTTACCAGGTTGCCCAGCGTATTGGCGAGATCGGAATTTAACCGTTCCACCATCAGCTCCCAGCTGATTACGCCGTCGTTTTCAAACGGCATCTCATGCAGTACGAAATAGCGGACTGCGTCCACGCCGAAGAAATCTACCAGATCATCCGCATACAGCACGTTTCCTTTGGATTTGCTCATCTTGCCATCACCCTGCAGCAGCCAGGGATGACCGAATACCTGCTTGGGCAGGGGCTCATTCAATGCCATCAGGAAAATCGGCCAGTAAATTGTATGGAAGCGGATGATATCTTTTCCGATCAGATGCAGATCAGCCGGCCAAAGCTTTTTATACTGCTCGCTGCTGTTGCCTTCCGCATCGTAGCCGATACCGGTAATATAGTTGGTCAGCGCATCCAGCCATACATAAACAACGTGTTTCTCATCGAAATCAACCGGGATGCCCCATTTGAAAGAGGTTCTGGAAACGCACAGATCCTGCAGTCCGGGAAGCAGGAAATTGTTCATCATCTCGTTTTTGCGGGATACCGGCTGGATAAATTCCGGATGGCTGTTGATATGGTCGATCAGGCGCTGCGCATATTTGCTCATTCTGAAGAAATATGCTTCTTCCTTTGCAGGTTTCACTTCTCTGCCGCAGTCCGGACATTTTCCGTCCTTTAACTGGGACTGTGTCCAGAAGGATTCACATGGCGTACAATACATTCCTTCATAAGAGCCTTTGTAAATATCGCCCTGATCATACAGGCGCTTGAAAATTTTCTGTACCTGTTTTTCGTGATCCGGGTCTGTCGTACGGATGAACTTGTCATAAGAAGTACCCATCAGATCCCAGATTCTCTTGATTTCTGCGGAAGCCTTATCTACGTATTCCTGAGGTGTTACGCCCGCTTCCGCTGCCTTTAATTCAATTTTCTGTCCATGCTCGTCTGTTCCGGTCTGGAAAAAGACATCATATCCGTCTTTTCTCTTAAACCGCGCGATGCTGTCTGCCAGAACTGCTTCATAGGTATTGCCGATATGCGGTTTGCCCGATGCATACGCAATGGCAGTTGTCATGTAAAATTTTCCTTTGCTCATGCTTCCTCCTTAATGTCGCAACAATAGAATGCACGCTCTGCGAGCATTCTATTGTCATGAATAAAAAATAGGCTTCGCCTATTCAACTCCCCTGCCCCTCAATCTTGAGGGGTG
>NZ_JBKVPW010000021.1:0-24719 GCF_046968865.1 Gallintestinimicrobium sp.
ATTACATGGAACGATAATGCCGATGCAATGTTATACTTGCCCGGAGGAGGAGCAAGACTTTTTTTAATTGGTGCAGCCCATGAGTGCTATGAATGACGAAAATTGACATGGCGGTATCCTCCTATATACCGCCCTCCTGATCGCATGAGCATCGTCGAAAAAGAAACGGCGGCTCTGAAATATGTTATTTCAAAACCGCCGTAAGGCCACTGTATTTTGTTTTGGCGCATAAATACCCAGCCGCCGAAACAACGGTTTTTTTTATTCCCGTTGGGCGACTTTTTTCTTTTAGATTGTTTTGAGTTCCCGACTATAATAAGCTATACCTGCAATTACAATAAGGGCTATACCTGATCCAATCATAATCCACTGCAAGGGAAGAATATCAGCCAAAGGGCCAAACATAGCCATACCAATCGGTAAAAAGCCAGCATACATCGTGCCAAGTAATCCAAATACACGCCCCTGCATAGAGGTGTCCGTTTTTTCTTGTAACATAGTGGTAATTGCTGTTTGCACCATTGTTAATGCGACTCCATAACATACCATTAGGCCAAGGTAAAAAATAAAATTCTTTGAAAAGCCCATTCCGATTGCAAAAGAGCCATATCCTGTATTGTAAATTCCATAGCCGTCGTTCTTCGATGTAAAATGAACCGCAACTGCAAAGGATAAAAGCTCCGTTCTTCACGATACTCCGCAGGCGGCGATTTATACATAGCCTTAAAAGCTAATGAAAACGATTGCTGGCTCTCGTATCCGCAGATAAAAGCAATTTCGATAATAGGTTTATCCGAAAAGACCAGAAGCTTTGCCGCCTCTGTAAGTTGGCGGCGTTGCACATAATCATGAATTGTCATTCCTACGGTTTCGGTAAATAGTCGGTGTAAGTGATATTTTGAATAGTGAACAGCCTCCGCAACCGTTTCTAATTCCAGCTTTCCGTCAAGATGACTTTCGATATAGTCAATGACTGCCTCTATGCTGATGACTGATTGATTGCCCATTTATGTTCCCTCCTTTCCATCAAGCATAATAACAAAATCAAAAAAGATTGTTTTAATAATTATTGCGAATTTTGAAAATCCTCTCTAAATTCAGATGGGTCATTTATTATACTGTAATTATACTTGAAAAACAAATATTAAAAATAGTCTTTGGCTCTCGTTCTACCAAAAATCAGTATAATCATTCCTATCAACCGGCATAATAAGGTTATTCCTTTGTGCAAATCGGCACGATAGAATATATTTGAGGTGAATGATTATGCCGATTGATGATTTAACTGCTTTAGGGCTAAAAATGCGAGAAGCCCGAAAGAATAAAGAGCTAACACAACAGGAGCTATCTGATCTGAGCCATGTTTCTGTAAAGCAAATCGCCAATATCGAAAAGGGGAAAATGAATCCTTCTTATTTGATTTTGAGAGCATTGGCCAAGGTCCTGCATATCTCTTTAGATACACTTATAAATCCAGATGTTTCTCTGGAGGATGAGGGTGTCAATCAGATGAAAATGCTTTATTCCAGCTGTCCGCCAGAAATGCGTGACACCCTGTTGCATCACACCCAGGAAACGGTGAAAGAACTTACAGAGTTGTCCGAGAAATTTGAAACGAATTGAGCCAGTGAGTGAAATTTAACGATTCTCTCACTGGTTCTTTTCATTTTCGGAGAAAAGAGGCAAGCAATGCCTGTGTTAATACACACAGGCCCGCAGAGAAGAAAATCCCTTTGTGATTTTCCTCTCCGCTTGCTTGTTGAGGGCAGCGCCCCCAAGCCCCTTTGAACACAGAATTTCATTCTGTGGCTGCGCGTTCTGCGAACGCTTTTGACCAGGACCAGCTTACCGCTGGCCGTGGTCTTTTTCTTTTTCAACATCCTGTTCTACCTCCATTTTCAGCACTCGATCTACATTGGCCTTTGCCGTTAAAAGCTCCCGCATTTCCTCACGGGAACGCCGGTACTCGGCATAGGTCTTTTTCTTTTCTTCCAGCAATTTCGCGTACTCCGTCTGCAACTCTTTGACCTTGGGCAGCTTCTTGACGCCCATCTCATCAAAGGCATTCTTAGCAGCCTGGTGGAGCAGAATTTCTTCCTCATGTTCCTCCCGAAATTTCTTAGAGTAACCCGCCTTGCGGTATGCCACATAGACCTCACGGGTCTTGGCATAATTTACGATGTGAGTACGCAGAACAGCGATCTCTGCCATGCGCTTTTCAGCCGCTTTGATCTGCGCCGAAAGTTCATTGTGATGTGCCGTGGCAGCCGCAGCCTTTTCTTCCAAAACCGCATACTCCAGCAGGTTATGCTCTGACAGGTAATTCATGGTCTGCGCCATCTGCTTGAGGTTGAACACCTTAGCCCATCGAGCATAGCCAGCACCTTTTCCAGCCTGCAATTTTGCCTGAATGTCCACCAGCAGATTGACCTTCGGCGGCTCTGCCTGTGTGACTGTTTTCTTTCGCGGGGTATGTGCTTTCTTCCCGGAGAGAACTGCCCGCAAATCTTCCAATCCATATCCTTCGCCCAGACTGTCCATGCGGGCGGCTTTCTCCCAACCAGAGAGCTTCAGTCGATACGATTTTCCGCGCTTTGATACCTCACAGCCGGACTCTTGCAGCAGCTTCAGCAGCTCCTCAAAATCAGCAGGACTTTGTGATAATGCGTTGTCAATCGCCACACGAAGCAGCTCTCGGTGAGAGGGCTTTGCCTGATCGCCCAGCCATTTGTTATAGCTCTTTCCGTAAGGTTTCGGATTCTCTACAATGGACAGTCCATTCTCAATACAGATGGTGTCACTTAGCCGACGAACCGCCTTGGTGCTGCCCCAAAAATTGCGGAACTTCCGGTCATATTCTAAGCTGACCGATGACCAGATAATGTGTGATTATGAATGTGCGACTTGTCTATGTGGGTGCAGACCACAAAGGCGTGATTGCCCTTGGTAAACCGCTTGGCAAATTCTACACCCAGCCGGTTTGCTTCTTCCGGGGTAATCTCACCAGGGCGGAAGGACTGGCGCACATGATAGGCAATCACATCATCTGTACCACGCACTCGTCCGGTAGCGGCAATGTACTGCCGCTTTGCCAGAAGGAACTCCGCATCCGCAGTCCGGCTGTCACACGCATAGCCGGTAATGAGCCTGCCGTTATCTGTTTTCTTTGGATTGGCCACATAGTCGATGATGTCACTGATTGCCCGACTCTCTGTGCGGCCTTTGCCGACATGAAGCGGCATGATTCTTGTAGTTGCCATAAAAAGCCCTCCTCTCAAAATATTTTCTCTGAACTCTTTGTGCCTATCGTTGAAATAAACTCTCCTTATGGGTATAATATAAAGAAACTACCAATACCTCAAAGGAGGGATTTTATGATAGAACAGCTCATTGCTGAAGCAACCGAATGTGATTTCAAAGTTGCACTTGAAATAAAGAAACCCAAAAGCTGGTTAAAAAGTGTCAGTTCCTTTTCTAATGGAATCGGCGGAACTCTGTTTTTCGGAATCTCTGATCACAGCTACTTTGAGAATGTTGCCCACGATCTTTTCCAGGGGCTGCCCATGCTTTTCGTACATAGCCAGCATAAAGAAGGGCAGCATAACCAGCATCATACACATAGCCGCTACACTGTTTCCGGTAGGTTTTCTGAGCAAAAAGAAAAGCGGTACGCCAATAAGCGCTCCGCCCGTGAAGCAGATAAGCTGCCGCTTGGTCAGATTGAACATGACCTTTGTTTTGACTTTTGTTAAGTCCTTGGGTACGGGTACATAAGCCAATGTGGAAACCTCCTTCCGTTTTAGTGCGCCTGAAAGACTGATTTGGCGAGACTGCCGGTTTTGAACAGCGTAAAACATAGCAGTACGGTGTAGCCCACGCAGCTCCAGATTGCCATGATGATGTCATCTTCCAGAGCGATGTTCTGCACCAGCACAGCATAAATTGCCACGCAGACGATAATGAGAAACGCCTGAAAGCCCAGTGCCAGCAGGGATCGGAGGTAATTCTGTCCCATACCGCCCCATTCTTTGCCCATCATTGCAGCCATTGGAACGGGAGCCACCGAAGTCACAAGGTAGATCTCGATCATACGGCCATAAATAACGATAAAGATACAGATATACAACGCCCACATGGTAATGCCAATAAAGAGGGATTGGAACCACAGTCCGAACAGCGGTCCCAAATCCATTTCCATCAGCCTCGGTTCCAGATCGGTCATAACTGAGGAAATGTCAATGGACGCATCCGAATTGATAATCCCTGCCGCCTGCGCCACCACGCTCTGCGCCATATCAAAGACGCCCATCACGATATTCCATGTGTTTGTGACAATGAGGATGGCGGCAGCTGATTTGAACACCCACTTGAAAATCATCCAGGTATCCACATCATGCAGGTTGTTCTTGTCTGCAATCATCTGGATCAGGTCTACGGTCATCACGATAGCCAGGATCACGCCTGCAATCGGCACCATGATGGAGTTGGACAGATTCTCAATCATGCTGAAAATACTGCCATTCCATCCCTGTGGGGTCTGTCCTACCTGTACGGATATATCCGCGACCTGTTGGTTTACGCTGTCAAACATCCCCGAAAGGTTGCTCATAATACCGCCCACCAGCATTTCTTTCAGCCAATTTGTCAGGGCTTCAAGTAAGAAATCCATACGGTGTCAACCTCCTTTCCGCCGCCCCCGCAGAACTGCGGGAGCGGCAAGGATTTCATGCAGGAACGCTTAGACAGAGAACAGTCCGGAGAGCAGAGGTACAAGAACCATACCAACAACGGCTACACCAGCACCGGCCATGAGCTGTTTTATGTCTTTTATGAGAAAATATTTGCTCGAAATGAGCCTTGAAAAGATTAAAATAGATTAAATTTTGATAGATTTTTCTTATTTATGGGAGCCGGAACCTCTTTCGATGGTTCCAAGCTCCGGTATTGGTTTTAAGTTGAAATGAATTTCCATTGTGACCGTTTCAGGAGTACGGCAGTAATTTTCTGTTCCGTCTTTCTCCTGCGGTTCTGAGATAACGATTTTACTGATCAGCCGGTTCAGAAGATTGGCATCCAGTTCTTTGATGTCCGCATACTCGCTAATATCGTCAATCCACTGCTGGGACTGTGCATCCAGTTTTTCTTCCGTATTCAGCACACTCTCATTCTGGAAAAGTTCCTTTTTGATATCTGTCTGCTCCTTCTGTGTCTTCTCCAGCATCTTATCAAAAACAGATTCTGTAATCTTGTCATTGATAAGGTCATCATACAGTTTTGCAATCAGCCGGTCTAACGTTTCCAGGCGGTCTTTCTGCTTTGATACCAGCTTCTCCAGACTTTCCCTGTGTCCCTGTGTATCTTCCTCGCATAACTCCTTTACCCGGTTTTCCAGTTCTGTTCCGTCTCCGGTAACTGCTTTTGCACATTCCTGGATTCTGGTAAGGACTGCATCATACAGGTCATCAGCGTCCACCCGGTGCTGGGTACAATGTGCTTTCCCCTTATGGATATAAGTGGAACAGGTATAAACTTCATGCTGGTCTTTGGTGTGCGTCTTCTTCAACGTCAACGCACCGCCACACTCTGCACAGCGGAGTAATCCGGCAAACATGCTGTATTCTCCCTGTTCTGTCTGGCGTTTCCTGCCTTTCATCTTTGCCTGTACCAGATCAAATACATCCTGCGGAATGATTGCTTCGTGGGTATCCCTGACTGTGATCCAGTCCTCCGGAGCTTTATCTCCCTGATTGCCAATCTTGAAACGGTAGTACCTTTTCTGGGAAGCCATGTCACCACAGTAAACGGGATTCATCAGCAGGGATTTCAGATAGGATTCATCCCATACATATTTCCCATTTTCCGGGTCTTTCTTTTCCCATTTTGTGTAATAGGTGCGGAGTCCCCGTTTCCGGTGCCACCATGACGGGCAGGGAATCTGCTGGCGTTCCAGTTCTCTGGATATAAAGTTAATCCCATGACCGTCCACCGCCCACTGGAAAATTTTCCGGACAATCGGTGCTGTCTCGTCGTCAATCAGGAGATGTCCCTTTTCCTCCGGGTCTTTCTGATATCCCAGTGGTGGAACAACACCTGTAAACTTTCCCTTGGTTGCCTGCAGGTGATAGGACGCATGGACTTTCTTGGAAATATCTCTGGAATACATCTCGTTCAGCACGTTCTTAAATGGGGCAATCTCATTGTCTCCGGCAAAGGTATCCACATTATCATATAATGCGATATACCTTACTCCATGCTTTGGGAAAAACTCCTCCATCAGAAATCCTGTCTGTACATGGTTTCGTCCCAGTCGGCTCTGGTCTTTGGTAATTACAAGATTCACCAGTCCTTTTTCACAGGCTTTGAGAAGTCTCTGCAAATCAGGTCGGTCTGTGTTCAATCCTGTATAACCATCGTCCTGAAACACATCCACCACCTGCCAGCCCTGTGACTGACAGTAATTCACCAGTATGTCTCTCTGGTTGGAGATGCTGGCACTCTCTCCGGTCAATTCGTCATCTTTGGAAAGTCGGCAGTATACACCAACTCTCCAGGTTGCATTTCTTTCTATATTGTTACTCATATATCTGTTGTTCATCTGATACCTCCGTTACTTTGCACATCCTACGCAGATTTCAGATTACTGAACTCATAATCATTATACTGCTTATCTTTCATTATTGCAAGTTTATCTTTTGTTTTCGTGTCACGTATTTTCTGTGCGATCACCTCTGCAAACACTTCTTTTGCGTCCTGATCACCGTCAAAATATACTCTGATGTTGATAATTTTCTTCTTCACTGCCATTGTAAAACCTCCATTTTTTGCAAAAAAAGAGCAGCTAATCCATTTTTACAGATTAACTGCCCAGACTGTTGGTTACATATATTAAAATTTTTGTATTAACATTTCAGAAATTGGGGATATAATAAAGACAGGGATAAATCCCTGTCAGATGAACTGCATATTTTAATTTTCCCATTGAAAACAAGAGGAATGTGTGGTACATTTGTTATAGGAAAAGCACCCACTCCAAAGTGGATGCCGCCTGAGTTGACTAAATGGTCTTACGACCACCGCCTATCCTGTTGGCAGACAGGATAGGCATTTTTATTTCCTCTTGTTCTTCCGATCAAGAAAGGCAATAATCGCAATTAACAGGCTACCAAAAGCGATCAGTAAACTGAGTACGCCTAAGAATATTGAGATAATCTCATAAGCTGTCATATCACGCACCTCCTTTCTTTCATCTCAGAACCCCGAAAGGCTCCGGTCTGTAAATATCAGGAGGCAGCCACACCCTGTCACAGGTGCTTCCCCGTAACATTGCTGTTACCGGATAATCATACCATTATATCCGCCATATTACAATTCATTTTTGTTCCAGATTCACAGCAATCCTTATTCTGTATGGATACCTGCTATTTCCGTTTGATTGCCTTGCACCGGCAGACGGCAGACGGCAGATAGGGTATCTATAAAGCCTGCCGTTCACTCCAAAATTCTGCCGTCACCCATTCTCCCTTGTTTTTTTAATCGAATGGTATTTTCCTGCTTTTCATTCATCCGATAATCCAGTTCTTCTTTCATCCGGCTTCTGGCTTCTCGCATGGTTCTCTGGGAGATTCCCTGTGCTTTTGCCTTTTCATCCAGTTCCCGGATTGTGACTGCATTTCCGTCTGCAAGCAGTTCATAGATCAGTTTCGTTCCCCGTTGCAGTTTTGTTTCTGTCGGCTTTCCTTCCTTTCCGTCCAGAAGATCATCTGCGGAAATCTCATAAGCTCCCACCCAGCGGAATCCTTCTTCATCTCCAAGTTTAAATGCCATCGTCTCACCTGGAGGTGCAAGAGAACTTTTCTCATGGATCAGTACTCTTGTTGTCGGGTCTTTCTTTACTTTCCCGATAAAAAGCAGGCTTCTCACCGCCGCCATGATATCAATAGAACCAAGTCCCCGGTAAGTACTCTGTGTCCCTGAAGATTTATTCAGATGTCCGATCAGCACAATCGCACAACCGGTCTTTTCAGCGATCATTCCCAGTTTCCGGAATACCGGACGGACTTCATTTGCCCGGTTCATATCCACATCGGCACCGATAAAAGCCTGTACCGGATCAATGATTAAAAGTCTGACCTGATTCTGACGGATTGCTTTTTCAATACGGTCATCGGATAACGTCAATGCTTCCTCTGTATCATCAATGACCATCACCCGACTCAGGTCTGCTCCTGCTTCCACCAGCCTCGGCTTAATCGTATCTCCCATACCGTCTTCTGCAGTCTGATAGATCACATTAAAAGGTTCAATCTCTTCCATGTTCGGGAAAGTCTTACGGTTCGTGCAGGCTGCGGTCAGCATCATGGCAAAATAAGTTTTTCCCTCTCCTGGATTGCCCTGAATAATCGTCAGTTTTCCAAATGGCAGATAGGGAAACCACAGCCATTCTACACTGGTCTGTTCAATGTCTTCATAACACAACATCGGCACCAGTTCTTCCTTCTCCGGTACTTTCATTGTAACTGTTTCAATGATTGATTTCTTCCTGTCTGCATTTTTATCACAGAGGATTTCATTCCAGTCCTTTCGGGACGGTTTCAGACGGATGACACTGTATCCGTCCGGGATTTCTATTGCCAATTTCTCACTGGCTTCATTCCCTGCATGGTCATTATCCAGGCACAGGAAAACCGAAGTAATCTGAGGGCGTTCAGAAAGAAAAGCCATCAGTGCCGCACTGGAAATGCCACCCAGACTCAGGTAGCTCCGCTTTTTCCAGTCTTTGGGAAATAATTGGATAAAAGAAAGCAGATCAATGGCTGCTTCAAACACAAACAACTGATTATCCGTCCCTCTGTGACAGAATCCGTAAGATTTATCAGATTCAGCCACATCTCCCCGGTATTTTGTTTCACCAGTTCCCCTGCAATGGGCATATCTTGGAATACCGTCTGCATCTCTGCCAACAAACACCACATTATGGTGCTTCTTTTCTTCATAAATATCCCCACTGCCGATCCATTCCTCCACCATATTCTTTTCAATCCCTCTGTTTTCTGTCAGATATCTGATGATTCTATCATTATTTTCCTCTTTCTCTGGTAATCGGAAGTCAGGGGACGGGGCGGGGCAGGTACTGTTCCTGCCTTCGCCTTCCTCCCCGGTTAGCATCTTGACAGCTTCCGGAAATGTGGCATTGTAAAATTCCATCACAAAATCCACCGGATAGCCACCCCTCCCCTGACTGTGCCTGTACCACCGGTTTCCGGATACCGTTACACTGTCATGCTTTTTCCAACGGTATTCCTTTCCGCTTTTCCCTAGTTGTTCTCCCTGTGCGCTCAGAAAAGAAACAAGATCTGTCTGATTTGCTCTTATAATTTGTTCTTCTGTATACTGCATTTTGCTCATCCTTTCCCGTCTGTCCTGCTGACAGACTGTTATAAACTCATGTCATAGTTTCGCTTTTTCTTCACTGCCTGTTGTTTTGCATCACGCTCTGCACACTCTTTCTTTTTTTCATCCAGTTTTCTCAGAAGAGAGGTCTTCTTTTCTGGATTCTGCTCCGACTGGTTCAACGGCTGTTGCTCTGCTTTCCCGTTTTCTTCAAGAATCTCTTTCGCCTGAACTGTGTAAAATGTCGGGAACTTCACCTGCTTCTCCCTTTTTTCTTCTGAACGCCCGGAAGTATCTGCTTCTGCCATTTCCCGGTCACGTCTGGCAATATCCGCACAGCTCTGTACCTTTTTCACAAAAGTTAGTTCCTCCTGGTACGGCTGATTATCTGCTTTCAGCTCTTCGATCCCCGCCTGAAGTTCTTCTTTCTCCCGTTTCCATCTGGCAGTTGGCACTTTTCCATTTTTATCCAGATGTTGTTTCAGTTCCCGTTCACATTTGCGGTAATAATTGATTTCTTTTTTATGCTGCTGATAATATCTCTCCCGTCTTTTCTGAAAATAGAAATGGTTATACTCATCAATCAATGGCTGATTTGTTTTTATTACCTCTGCCATCTTTTCCAGATTCTCAAGTTCCTTTAACTGTTTCCGCTTTTCAGAAATTTCTTTTTTACTGACAGAAACAACACCGTTCAGTTCCTCAATCCGTTCCTGCAAGTCATCCATCGTTTCTATCTGATGTGTCTGAAGATAACTGATGGATTTTGCAAACTCCTGTAAATTGGAGAGATTCTTACCTCTCTGTTTCATCTCCGCATAAAAATTGGGAAGTGGTGGTCTGCCCTGTGTCTTTTTATCATAATAATCCTGCAGGCTTTCCAGCAGTGTCGGGTTCTGCCTGCGATCCAGCTCTGCTTTCATTTCCTCATAAGCTGTCTTCATCCACTGAATGGATTCTTTCAGAGAAATAAACATCTGGTTAAACTGCCGGATTGCCCGGTTCAATTCTCCGATCACCGTTTTGATTCCCTTTTTCTCCATTGCCCGGACTTCATATCCCTCATGGATGGTCGGGATCAGGTCAATCCCCTGTTCTTTGTAGGAACGGTGGTCGATTCTGGATGCCATGTGGCACTCCCTGAATTTCCCATTTACTTTCTCTGTCCATGCCCGCCGCCATTCTTTTAAAAGCTCCGGATCATTCCATCCGGTAGTAGAAACAGCATTGAACATATCTTTTCCTTTGGCATCCTTCACCCGGTTTCCATCCTCATCAAGAATATATTCCCTTCTCTGCTTATTGCCCCAGATTCCTTCCTCTGTAAAAGGACGGATTGGGACAAGCACATGGAAATGGGGATTATCCGGTTCTTCTTCATTTTCCGCTTTTCCCTCATGGACTGCCAGATCCACGATCATGCCACGTGCCACAAACTGCTCCTGGCAGAACTCTTTTGCCAGTCTGATATTTTCCTCAAGTGTCAATTCATTCTGCAGTGCAATGTCAAACGAATAGGCAAGCTGTGCCTTGTTGTTCCGTTCCACATGCTCCACCTCGTTCCAGAGTGTTTCCCTGTCAGTCAGACGCTCTGGCACATACTCCGGTGTCAGGATTTCTGTAAATATCACACCTGACTTGCTCGTATAATCGTGTATCTTGTTGTAATAACTGTCAAAAATCCTCTGCCCGGAAATATAGGCTGCGGAAGCGACCACCATCTGCCCTTTCCCTCTGGATACATTCCTTACTGAAAAATGATACAGTGCCATTAACTGTCATCTCCCTTCTCTGTCTTTTTTACTGCTTCTGCAATCTGCTGTTGATCTTTGTGTAAGGCGGCTATATGAGCCTGCCGCACAATACTCTTGTTGTAACTGCTGTTCTGCAGTTGATTCATCATGTCCTGGACGTCTTCCTGTTCCAGATCTCTGGACAGCGGAAATACTTTCTCAAACTCTGCCCCTTTGACAATCAGCCGGTGGGAACGTTCCCTGCGTTCTACCAGCTTCTTCCGCTGCTCCAGAATGTTTTTGTGGTGAATTGCTGCCTCCAGTTCCTGTCTGCTCTTTTCCATGTTGGCCTTCAGTTCCTCCAATGACATGGATTCATACTTTGGATTTTTTGCTCTGCTCATTTTCTTGTACTCCTTCTTTTTTCTGTAAACAAAAAGAACCGGCTTATTCATGAATGCCGATTCCTGGGTATAAAAAACTGAGGTCGTTGTCCTGTGATTAGGAAATGCTGACCTCAGCGTTTTTGAAATATTTAATTGTTGCTCCTTGGAATGAAAGTCTTTGTCACCATTGTCGTATAAATTTAAACTCACATCCCATATCAGGATTTCTTTAATTCTTCCATATACAGTTCAGCTATATATGCCGGACCAGTGCACCACAGCTTTGTCTTCTCATCATACAGTGCTTTTCCTGTCTTTGAACACAAAAAATCTGTCAATACCTCGTTTCTGTCCTTGCCTGTCTCTTCTGCGATTTCATCTGTCACCATAGTGATCAGAAGGTCGATTGTATAATTCATTTTTTCCTTTGGAATTGTTACTTCAGCCATATCTTCTCACCTTTCACAAATTTCAGACACTCAATAGCTGCCTCAGTTTTAAAGCAGTATTGATCTTTCAATTTATTCGGCAGCAACTGTCTGATACAGAAATCGTCTGCTACTTTATCACCTGCAGTCCCAAAAGCACCCGCAAGATAAGCGGTAAGAGTAGCGTTTGTTGCATCATCCGCAATCTTTCCTGCAATGATATCATATTTTGCCATTTCACGTTCAACCTCAATAAACATTTTTTTCTTTCGGTGAGCGGCGATACAATGTAACCAGTCCACATCTGCATTTTCAAAAATATGCGTTTCAAGATTTTCTGAAAGTTTGAATTCAAAAGTTGAAATATATCCAAACTTCTGCCCCTCTTCAATTGTTCCGGTTGCGATGGCTTTGGCTATTGAGGTTCTCAGAAAACTTTCTGCCTGTTCCTTTGATGTGGTTAAATAAAATCCCTGTCCAAAATCTTTTCTCTTTGCACATTTGGCAAGATCTGGCTCTTTTACTTCACAATAACTTCCATGATAGAGAACAAATCCATCTTTTAACTCAAGCACTAATCTCTATCCCCTTTCTTTGCAAAAATTCAGTAATATCTTCAAGCACAGCTTCATCGCCTTCACAATGAAAAATCCCATAGCATTTTTCTATATATCCAAGAACATCGGCTTCTTTAAACAAGTGGATAATCTGTTCAACAGGTAAATGCCACTCTTCTGAAGCAAGCCGGATTAGTCTTGTTTGCATAAAAGTAATCTCTGTTTTCTCACTCATTATGAATCCTCCTCATTTTCTTAGTCAGTAAAACCGGAATTGTTGATTACCAAGGCATATTTCCAAATCGACTAATAAAAGTTACTGTTAGTCCGGTTTTATCAATCATTGCAAGTTTTACGATTGCGCCTGTACTGTTTGCTTTCCTCCGTCGACATTCAAATCTGTTGCCGTGGCACCTGGATCAGCGCAGTTCACCTCTTATGTCTTGGAGTCCTTTTGCATACTTCCAAAAGAACCCAGTCCGCTTGAAACATTTACGATAATAGTTTTATTTTTTCTCTCATTGTCATACAATGCACCTACTTCCCCAGAATTTATTTTACCACGTATTCTTCTGTTCGTCTGTCACCTGCATCGTATCTGCATTTACCAGATAAAAATCTACCAATTCGGTCTCGTAATTGCCATCCGGATATACTTTTTCTAACACCAGTTCTTCGCAGGAATTACCATCTGCATCTGTCTTGGAACCATTATCGTACAGACAGTATCTCACATTTACCGTATTACCGTTCTTTGTTTCCTGCGTTTCGCTGACGACAGCATAGACTTCTCCCTTTGCATTCGCCGTGTAACTGAACGCCATATTTTGAAGTGTATTCTGCTCCTGAAGGTAATTATAAACTGCCAGCATTGCATTTTGAATTGTCAGACCATCATGCTGCCCTTCTGTCTCGTAATCTTCTATGGTATTTCCACTCTGAATATCCTCTGAATCTGTTGAATTCTCTGTATCCAAATCCGGTAATTCTGTAGTATCCTCTTCTTGATTATCTTCTTCATCTATTGTATCCGAAGACCACCACAGACCATCCATACTCTGCATAACAAATGGATTATTGGTTCTGTATCTCCGTTCACCACCATAATCTTCCTGCACAGTTATATACGTATATTTGCTGTCACAACCAGTCACCGTTTCTGTTCCATCCATTCCGAACACTACACTCAGACCACTCATTCCAATAATCAAAAGTGCAAATATCGCAGCAGCTCCATAGACAATTATCAATGCCACTTTGTTTTTACCGAATTGTATGGATAATGCCTGGCAATTGTGTCTGTATAAACTCACGATCCCCCAGATCAAAAGAACCGCCAGACTGATTGTAATAACAGTAATCGATATTTCTGCGAAACGATATCTCACTTCATATCCCATATCACGTTTTATACCATACCACAATCCATAGAAGAAGGTACTATACGCAAGAACCAAAGTAATGATACTGATCCGTATCGGATGCTCTTTTTTATCCGGCACTGCCTTCTTCAGTGCCTCTGCCATCTGCGCTGCCGCTCTCTGCTCTATCCACATAGCAAGCTCTGCTTTTGACGGATATGTGCATTTAGTATCCGGAATCCCTGCGTAACACATCTGGCTCTCTTGAATCCCTGTCGCATCTCCTGCTGCCATTGCTGTAACCACTTTCAGGTAATAATACAACTTCAACTGTGCTGGATTGAATTTATCTATACGAATATCTGCCAGCTCCTGTGCAGCCCGTTCATAATTGTTAAGGAGTACACTCATCCGTGCCATAACCAAAAGCATCTGATTCGCTACAGCAGGGTAACGGTGATATTGCTTCTCATATAAATACCGTGCATACTCATGTCGTTCTTCCGGTGTTAACCGATAGGACTTCTTTCTATTCTGTGCCAGCATCGCAATTCGCAGACCATAAGCCAATTCCAAAATTGCAATCAGCTGGCAGATAAATGCACCAAATCCCCAGATATCCGTTGTATACCGCACATAGGTCACCAACACAATGCCTAGCATTGCCGGAATCACGATCAACCATTTTGTCCAACCTGATCTTCTCATAAAAATCTCCTGAATTGTTTTTCTGAATATAGTATATTACCGCACACACCAATCGACCATATACATATTGTGACGATGCTGTTACTTACCATAACAGTTGCTGTTTCTAAGGTCATCTATTTATAGCCTGAGAAATAACTGGTTTCCCATCTCTGTCCAACAATGGAGTCAGTCCACCTGAATACCCACATGCATGATATAAATAATTCACACCAGTTTCCTTATCCACCCATATCTCAGTAGTAGTTAATGCTCCCTGAGAATATATTTTTTCAAATCTCTCTTCTTTCGCCATTTTCAATTTCCTCCCATAATCAATTTTTCGGTTTTATAAAAAATGTTTCTCTGTTACTTTCTCGATTGTATCATGACATACAGTTCCATCTTCGGCAATCGTCGATTTTCTGATAAATCTCGAATGATGCTTTAATACTCCATAAGCATACCAGTCATGGTTGCAAAATACTTTGCAGAACTCTGCATAGCCATGTTCCTTACAGGTATCGAAATACAGACACCTGCTGATTTCATAAGTAAATCCACTATCATCATCCTGCAAAATTTCTGTCTCCCAACATACCTTTTTTTCGCCCTCCAGATCATCTACCAGAGACTGTCTCACAATCTTATAGCCATTCGGCAATAAATCGACATGCTTTTTTCTCTTTTTCCGTTACCATATTTTCTCCCAACTTGCACACTAAGTCATAATTTTCCAAACACTAAAACTTGAATTTCTATTTCTGCTGCCATGCCATTACATAGTCTTTTTCTCCAGTAGCTTCATCCAAACCGCTATACTGAATCTCAAATCCTTCTCTTTGATAAAAGGATATTGCCCGTGTATTTTTTTGATATACATTTAAGATTAATTTGTTTCTTTTTCCCTTTACATAGTTTAGCAAAATTTTACCTATACCTTGAGATTGCATTTCGGCAGAAACAAAAATACCTTCAATGTATTCGTTACTTAACCCTATAAAACCCTGTATTTCCTGTTTATCCTCGTAAACATAGACAGTTGCCTGTAATAGAAGTTCTTTTACTAACTCAAAATTACTTTTCCAATATTGAGCAGAGATAAAATAATGTGTCTTTATATTTGTATCTAACCATATTTCTGCAACTTTATTTATATCCACTTTCCGTAATTCTCTAATCATAACGGTGATGCTCCTCAAACTCCGATTTTCTCAATTTTTCAAACTGGAATTTACGAACTACAATATCTTTTCGAGAAAAAGATGGTTTTTGTGTGCAATTACATCTCCAACTTTTTTAGAAGCACTAGCAATTATTTCAAATCCATTTTTTTGATACAAAGATAGCGCAGGAATATTTTGACTTCCTGTATCCAAACGTAGTGCCCTGCAACTATTTTTTTGTGCTAATTCTGTAGCGAATTTTATTAGTGATGATGCAATTCCTTTACCAGACATACTCGGACGTACCATTAAAAGGTGAATTACCATTACCTCATCTTCAGATAATTTTTCTTTCCAAGGAATAGTTGCATATTCTATTGGTTGAACTTTATCAATAATGATACTTCCAACAATTGTTCCGTTTTCTTCATATACAAACAAAGCACCAGCATAAATAGCCCGTTCTGCATCATCTTTCGTTGGATAAACCCCTTTCTTAAATACAGTAAAGGCTGTATGATTCAGTTCATACTGGAAATGCTCATTGTAAGTATCTTCAATCGAATTAACATCTTTTAGTATTGCTTTTCTAATCATAAAATCTCTCCACAAATTTTGATTTCACACTTTCTTTCCCCTTATATGTCTATATCTGAAATATTCAGTCACAAACTTTATCAGGGATAGGCATCTGTGCCGCAAGGGGATCTTCCCCTTGTACGAAATCTCTGATTTCGCTGTATTTCCCGGTTTGAGATTTCTTGAAATCGGGAACAGCACCGCAGGTCGCACGATACAGGCAGATGGAATTGCCTGTATAGAAGTGCGCTCTTAGCGTTGCTAAGAGATTTATGCCGTATCCGGCGTGTTATCTTTTTTCAATTTCTTTTTTCGACTTCTGAAGCATTCTTCCAGTTTTAATAATTTGACATGTCTGCTCTTGTTACTCATCATCTGTAAATTCCAGCATCTCATCAACGGTGCAGTCCAGCTTCTTGCAGATCTTCTCAATCGTCTCCATTGATACATACTGGTTTTTTCCCATCCTGGCAAGAATATTTCCACTGATCCCGGTGAGGTACTGCATCTCTATCCGCTTCATATTTTTATCTATGAGCATTTTCCATAATCTGTTATAACTTACGCCCATAAGCAACCTCCATATTTTTCATCTGAACATATTTTGATTATATCACGATTTCGTTAGGTTGAATACCTGTAATTTTTGATGTCTTCTGTAAAATGGAAAAGAGGATGCCCCGACAAAGGGCAACCTCTCCAACCATTTACTTCGGTTTAGTCGAATGGAACCTCACCTTCCGGTGCTTCCATAAATCCGTCCTTATCTGTTTTCGGTGTTTCCGATGAATCAGCTCCAACACCATTATCCTTGTTCTGGGCAAATTCATGTTCTTCCACGATCACATCTGTAGTATAAATTGTTTTCCCGTCCTTGTCCTTATAATTGCCAGTGCTGATACGACCGCCAATCACAATCCTCATTCCCTTGTGAAGATATTTCTGTGCAAACTCTGCACTCTTTCCGAATGTGACACAGGAAATAAAATCCGCTTCCTGTTCACCGTCACGTTTATATCTTCTGTTTACCGCCAGTGTATATCTTGCTACTGCCATATCATTATCTTTTCCGGCATATTTGATCTCCGGATTCTTTGTCAGTCTTCCCATTAAAACCACTTTATTCATAATCGTTACTGTCCTTTCCGCAGCTACGCTGCCATTGCATATTCTTCATCATCTGTTTCATCGTCCGGCATAAACATTGCACATGCTTCCGGTGGATTGGTATCATCCGGTGAAAATATTTTCCGGATCATTTCATACATGATCGGATACCGATATGCGATTTCTTCTCTTGCAAGGAATCTGCATACCCTGTAAAGATTCTTTTTCATTTCTTCATCTGTTGTAAGCATGGCAACCAGATGGATTCTCTCCCTTGTATAAATCAGATTCGGGCATCCAAACCAGTTAATCAACTGCATTTCTTTCATTTTCAGTTCTGTCATAAACTGCTCCTTTCCGGGCATTTTGCCCTGTAAACATTGTCATCAGTTTCATTCGTCCGGCGGTCTGGCGTGCGTTTCCCTGTCACCTGCAGCCGTCTCAGACTGCCTCTGCCTGCATCAGCAGGTCACTGACCATAAGGCTTCGGTCAGCCGCCCATCATCGGGAGTGTCATTATAATTTCGCTCGCTCTCAGAAAAAGAAAGGTCATGGCATAACTCCTGTTAGGCTTCCAGGGTGCACTTATCGGTTGTCAAGGTTCATCGAAGGAACATTCCAAAACGTCCTCTGATTACTAGAGTCAAATGACTTCGCAAGATGCAAAAGATTCGTGATATTTTTTTGCATTTTTATCATTTTTTCTTTTACTTTTGTTAGTCCCTTCACATACTCTGTACTGAGACAGGCAAAAGCGGACATCTTTGGGGTAAAATTTTTAAAATAATTGTTCCTCTACCTATAAAGCCTGGGAAGCGGTATTTACCAACCCCCTTTTGCAAGTTTTTTTCGCATAAATGAAATATTCCCTCACTAATAGCAAGTTTCAGAGGGCATTTGGACGGTACTTTTGCAGAAAAAATTATTTTTCCACTAATCACACGTGGGAATTTGAAGAATGTCAGATAATTTTGAAAAAATCCAAAAAAGAAGCACCGACCGTTATAGTCAGTGCTTGTAAGATATTATATTCGTTTTTCTCAGGAAAGATCATCCCAGTTTTTATATGTTCCATTGTACAGACCTGTAAGTTGTTTTATTGTAAGATTTTCCAGTGGATTTTCTTCATTTATCACAATAGCTATAGCATCTTTTCCAATGACTTTTGTTTCCAGAAGCTCTGCTTCATAATCCTTTAATTCTCTGGATGACATTGCGAAATCACACTCTCCACTTATCACCGCCGTAATCCCTCTTGAAGAATCTGTTGCTTTTACTTCTATTTCAGCATTTGGATTTTGTTTCTGATAGTCATCTGCCAGTGCTTTTACCATTGGTTCCATTGAAGTGGATCCTTCAATCAGAATCTTTCCTTCTGACTTGTCAGAAAGGAATGTTGTTGTACTGTCAGCCTGAATACAATATTGTTTCACAATATCCTGTCCTTTACTCTTTACATAAGTCAGGAAATCCTGTTCCACATCTGTCAGTTCTCCATTATAAGCCAGATAATAATCCCTGCAAAGAGGATAACTGTTATTGTCTATTGTTTTCTCAGAAGGAAGAACTCCGTTGATTTGAAGTATTTTTCCATTCGTATCTGTTGCGGAACTATATGCGACATAACCAACTGCGTTTTTATCTTCTTCCACCTTTTTCAGAACTTTCTCTGTAGAATCAACAACTATTCCTGTATCACTCTCAGGCAGTTTCAAAAGATTCTCAAATTCTGCTCTGGTTCCTGACCCTTCTTCTCGTGATACAGCTGTGACAGCTCCCATAGCAGACAGATCCGGCAATGGCTCTTCCTCGGTTCCACATGCTGTTATTCCCGTTGCCAGCATTATCATTATCAGCAGAAGTGCAGATTTTCGGATGTTTTTTTTCTTTACCATTTTATACTGCACCTCTTTCCATCATTGATTTTCCCGTCTCTTCATCAAGGTTTATAAAAGCCACATTATCACAGGCTTCTTCTGCAATGCTGACACAATTATCTGCCATACGGTCAAAATTATACATGATCCCAGAAAAATATCTTGTCATAGACGCATCACAAACCTCATTTTTTACACGGTTTAAATGTGCCTTACTGTATTTTTTCTCTGCTTTATGCATTTTTTTCTTATTTTTAAAAACTGTTTCAGCCACTACAGCATCACCCTTACGGATTGCCTCCATTGCTTTCTTTAAAAGCTGCTGGATAATATCAATGCAGTCTTCCATTTCTGAGGAGGCTTCACTGGTCAGTCTTTTTCCATTGTTATTTACTTTTTCACATATCTGGTCAATATCTTCACATCTGTCTGCAATCCTCTGAATACTATTGTTTACATACAGTAACCCTGCCGTCTGCTCAGACTGTTGTTCTGTAAGGTTTCCGCTTGCGAATAATCTGGTAATATATTCTGTCACACTGTCCTGTAACTGATGTACAATCTCCAGATTTTCTATAAACGAACCATGAGTTTTTGAGTCTCCATCTGCTACAATCGCCGTTTTTAAATCACTTAACAGAGATTCTGCCAGTTCTCCAAGTCGGTTCAGTTCCTTAGATACCAGAACCATAGCAGCCGCCGGCTGTTCAATCACTTTCATATCCAGATATTTGGGTTCAAAAGCTGCTTTCTCTGTTTTGTCATTTCCACGGATGATTGTTGTAACAATTTTTACCATCAGCGGAATCAGTGGCAGCCAGACCAGTGTACAGACGATATTAAACGTTGTATGTGCATTTGCAATCTGTCTTGAAATCACATCAATCTCATTTCCCTTTGGTGAAATAAACTGGACAAATTTTGCAAACCACGGAACCAGGAAAATAAAAACGCAGCTTCCACTGATATTAAAAATACTATGCGCAATTGCTGTACGTTTTGCATTTTTAGATTGTCCAATTGATGCAAGAAGTGCTGTGATCGTTGTACCTATATTATCTCCAAGAAGAATCGGAATCGCACCGGTAAGCCCTATTACACTGCTTACTCCGTCCGGTCCTGCCTGTGATGCAAAATTCTGCAGAACTGCAATCGTAGCTGAACTACTCTGCACAACCAATGTCATGACCGCTCCCAGTACAACACCAAGAACCGGAATGGATGAAACTTTTCCCATCAGATCAACAAAGACCGGACTTCCCGCCAAAGGTTTCATGACTTCACCCATGATTTCAATTCCTTCAAATAAAAGTCCGAATGAAAAAATTACCATACCGATATTTTTAACCTTTTCTTTTTTGCTAACAAAGTTCAGAATAAATCCAACAAAGATAATTGGATAAATATAATTGCTGATTTTAAATGCCATCAGCTGTGCCGTCATAGTGGTTCCTATGTTGGCACCAAAGATAACAGAAATTGCCTGCGGAAGACTCATAAGTCCCGCACTGACAAAACCGATAACCATAACTGTCGTCGCTGAACTGCTCTGCAATACAGCTGTTACAAGTGCTCCGGCAAGTGCTCCCATAATTGGATTTCTTGTAAGAAATCCAAGGATTTTTTTCATTCGTTCTCCTGCGGCTTTCTGAAGTGCATCACTCATGCTGTTCATTCCATAAAGGAACAAGGCAAGGCCACCGATCAGACCAAAAACCACTTTCACATTCTCGTTCATTTCTCTTTCCTCTCCTGTTATTATATAAGATCTACATTTTCCTATACAATTATAGAAGACAGAAATCAAATCTATGTGAGTGCTTGTGTAAAATAGGTGTAAAAATCAATGGAAATCTTTATAATGTTATAATTGACTTATTCATTTTTCACCTGCTGACATATAGTTTTCATTACGATTTATTATTCAGTCTACGTAATACCAACATCGCCTCATTCCTTACATTTTTGAACGTTCTGTCCGGTCTTCCAAGAAAATATCCTTGTCCGTAATGAACACCTAATCTACACAGACACTCCAACTCTGCTTCTGTTTCTATCCCTTCTGCAATCAGAATTGCTCCTGTCTCATTACAGTAATGCAACAGAAATTCCATCATAATTTCCTTTTTCTTATGTTTTTGAATATCTCTGACCAGTTCTATATCAACTTTTAAGTAGTTTGGCGATGTATTTACTACACGGTTCAGACCAGAATATCCAGCTCCAACATCATCCAAAGCTATTTCATATCCCTGATCTGCATAATGCTTCATAATCTGTTGCAGAATCTGATAGTTTTCTATATCCGACCGTTCCGTTATTTCAAATACAATGTCACAGGACGGTACTCCGGCTTTCGCAGCCTTACGGTTTGTAAATCCCTGTATGAACGATTTATCCTGAATGATATTACCATCTACATTAAGAAATAATTTTGCATGTTCTGGTTTATTCGCCGCTGCCTTCAATGCTTTATTTCTGCACAATTTTTCCAATTTCCAAACACAGCCTACCTGTTCAGCAATCACAAACAAATCTGAAATCATAAGAGTCGTATCATGCCTGTCGATACGACTAAGAGCTTCATATCCTGCCACATCTCCAGTCTGTAAATTTACAATCGGCTGAAATACCGGATATATAGCCTTTCTTTCTAATATTTTATAAAATTCATCTGCATTTTTTACTTTCATTATTTCTTCTCTGCCTCTGTGAATACATTTTCTGTAACCCTATCAACCCACTATATGATATCATCACTTTTTCATCCTTCAATCAGATTTAAGTAAAATCATAGTAAATTTTCACCATTGTTCAGCCAGACCAATTCTTATATAACACAAAGCAAATACGTACTACCACCTGTTTTTTATTATGAAAACTATATTAAATGAGGCTCTTACTGTCTATACAATAAAAGCCTCGTTATATATAGTCTATGTTCTGATTATTCAGATCTTACTGTCTTTTTCACACACCAGTCTTTCATAATCCAGAAATCCCCGGATATACATTTCTTTTGCCACAATTCCCTCCATTGCATTTTTCGCTGAAATAATCCTGTCCAGTGTCTGCCACATCTCCTGTCCGCCATCTCTGAGGACCGGTTCCAGTATTTCTATGTAATGATGAATTTCTGCTTCCAGAGTGAACATCTCCGGGTCAGATTCAAGAAATCTTTCCAGCTCCCGCTGGTATTCTTCATAATAACTTTCAATCAGTTCTCTTCTCATATCTAGAATCCCCCTTATACATAAATCAGTTCCTGCTTGATGATCTCAGCAGCCCGGTTGCGGATATTGTTACAGTGGCATAGCCATTCCATAGGATTCTGTCTCTTCAGTTCCTCGGAAACTCCCTCCGCACTTCGCATCTGAGTTTCGATCAATTCAAAGCGTTCCTGTGCCTGTTCATTCAGATCTGCCAAATAACTGTCCAGCCTGGCGGTCAGAAGAAGATATGTATAAGTTCCAGATTTATGTTCTTTCAGATATTCCTTCCGAAGCATTCCCCATAAGCCAATCGGTCTGGTTTCCTCCGGGTAGTAAAGATTCGGTAAATAATAGTCTCCCACTTTTGTGTATTCGATTTTCATGGTGTCTCCTTTCGCTTTGCATGAAATTGTCATGTTATCTGCGTAGGATGTGCATTTTCTCTTTAAAATCTTTTCACATAGAAGACATTAAGTGCTTCATGCCCTGGGATTTTACTGATGTGCGATAAAGAAGTAATAGAAGTGTAAAAAATTTTGCCGTTCCTATCCGGCACTTGCGCATTGTGTCGGATAGGTCGGGCGGTTATTCGGGCAAGTCCACCTTGCCAACAAAAGAATAATAAATCTCAATGTCCTGTCTGCGGGTCTTGTTCTCGTCATAGCTGCACTCATGCACAACGATTTTCTCTACAAACTCCCGCAGCAGAGTAGGGGTAAGTTCTTCAAAGCTGGTATGCCGCCGGACAACATTCATAAACTTTTCTGCGTTCACGGTGGCTTCCTGTGCTTTGGAAAGCTCCGCTTGGATAGCAGCGGCTCTTTCTTTCAGCTCCCGTTGTTCTGCTTCATAGTCTGCCGACAGCTCTGTGAAACGCTCGTCTGATATGCGCCCGGTCACGCTGTCCTCATACAGCCGCTTGAAGATAGCGGATAACTCGGCTATGCGTTTCTCGGCGGCTTCCAGTTCCTTTTTCTTGGCGGCGTTCCTGCGCTTGCCCCCGTCCTCGTTCTGCTCAATCAAGAGCTTCATAAACCGGGCTTCATGCTTTGCCGCATAGCTTGTCACTTTCCGCAGATTGGAGAGTACACCAGCGGTCAAGAGGTCGGTGCGGATAAAGTGCGCCGTACAGTCATGGGTGCGTTTCTTGTAGTTGCCGCAGATATAACAGTCCTGCTTGCGCTTGTCCGTCTGGTATCGCTGCTGATACATCACACTGCCGCAGTCTGCACAGAACAGTATGCCGGAGAACAAGCCCACTTCATCATAGCGGTTGGGGCGTTTGCGCTGCTTGCGAAGCTCCTGCACCCGTTCCCATGTTTGGGTGTCTATGATAGGCTCGTGGTGGTTCTCGAAAATCACTTGCTTTTCCGGGGGATTTTCTACACTGTGCTTGACTTTGTAAGAAAGTTTTTCTGTCTTGAAATTTACCAGACAGCCTGTGTATTCCCGGTTTTCAAGGATATGCACTACGGTATTGGTCGCCCACTTGCACTCATAGCCGGGGTGGTAGCGGCGGGTGCTGCCCGTCCTGCGGTATTCCAGCGTCCCCGGCGTGGGGATTTGCTGCTCTGTGAGCATACGGGCTATCTTGGTCGGACCATTCCCGGCAAGACAGAGGTTGTATATCTGCTTGACTACGGGTGCAGCTTCCTCGTCAATAATGAAATTTTCGTCCTCGTCCATGAGGTAGCCATACACAGGCTTGCTTGTGATGGGCTTGCCACTCATGCCTTTTGAGCGTTTTACTGCTTTGATTTTCTTGCTCGTATCTCTCACCAGCCATTCGTTAAAGATATTCCGCAGCGGGGCAAAGTCATTGTCGCCCTGTGCGCTGTCCACTCCGTCATTGATAGCGATGAAGCGGACACCTTTCTGTGGGAAAATCATTTCCGTGTACATTCCCACTTGCAGGTAGTTTCGCCCTAACCTCGACATATCCTTTACGATAACTGTCCCGACTTTTCCGGCTTCAATGTCCGCAAGCATGGCTTGAAAACCGGGTCTTTGAAAGTTCGCACCAGAATAACCGTCGTCCGTGTACCAGCGCAGATTGGAAAAGCCGTTCTGCTTTGCATAGGTTTCAAGGATACGCTTCTGATTGGAAATGGAATTGCTCTCGCCTTGCAGCTCGTCCTCATGGGAAAGTCTTGGGTAAAGGGCGGTAATTGGTTGTTGGTTGGTCTGTCTTAACATAAAATCCTCCGTTTCCGACAGCCAGCCCCACTATTCCGTA
>NZ_JBKVPW010000021.1:36463-42291 GCF_046968865.1 Gallintestinimicrobium sp.
AGATGCACTTGCCGCCATCCATAACTGCCAGCTCGTCCTGGCTCATCAGCTCTTTGCCACATTGTCAAGTGATGAATTCAAGAAAACGGCAGCCGCAAAGAAAAATCTTTGTGGCTGCCGTTCTAATTGGCGGCTTGAAGCAAAAAAATCCCCGGTTGTACCAGGGAAATAAAAACTTTAGTATAGCCTAAAAGAGAAAGCTAGCGCCTTGAGGCGCGGCCAAGTAGAGTGGGCTTAAAGCCTGCGTCCCGAGCCACCCGTTTTACGGGTGGCAGCGACTCCTTGTCTGTTTATCTTATACTTGTCAATTTATATTATCCAATAATGTGAATTATAATATGACAGTACGGATGCATATTATAGAAACATAACTTTGAAAGAATCAAGCATAACCTGTGGAGTGACTCTTCAACGGATAAACTATTTTCACTTCATACAGTTCCGACATATGGAATAAGGAACACCAATCGCCCTCAATACAACTTTCTTTCTATTAGTTAAAAATGCACATAATCAAAAAAGAAAATCGACTTATTTTAGACAAATTCATTGACAAGTTCTGCTTTAGGTGATAAAATAAAAGTGAAAAGTCGAAATTTATATTGTTGGGAGGTAAGACCGATGATTTGTTTTAAGGTTAAGTTGCCTAACTTAATAATGGAGCATTTTTACCGACGCTGCCAGCTTTGGAGGCTTAGAATTAAAATTGTTTCTATTTGCGCATAAGTTAGGCATGATTATTTGTCTACTTATGCGCTTTTTTATTTGAATTTTCAGTATTAGCAGAAAGGAAGTGTTATACATAGATAACATATGGCTTATCCTTTTGCTTCTATTAAGTTTTTTTATGATTTTTAAGCCGGAACTTTTATGGAAAATTGAACACTTCTTTTCTGTAAAAGGCGGTGAACCTACAGATTTATATCTTGGTTTGATGCGGGTTGCTGGAGTATTCTTTTTTATTGCATCCATCATTTGCATTATTGTTTTGGTTTTATAAGAGAAGGGGGGCTTTTAATGAAAAAGCTAACACGTAAGATTGTTGCACTTACTCTTTCCTTGGTTATGTGCATAAGTTTTTCTAACACTACTTTTGCTTATGCCGACAACGAGAATATCAGTTCTTCTGCTGAAGCAAGCAAAGTGAATTGGTGGAAGATTGGCTGGATTATCCTTTCAGATTATGTGGAAAAGCTTATCGATCTCGATGGACAGAGTGAAAAGGATAGTAGTTGGGCCTATCTTGTTTCACCTAGCATAGAATATAACACGGGTGATATGGGGCCTGAGGTTTATTTTCGTCCAGAAGTAGATAACAGCGTTGGTTCTATCCGTATGCATGGACATAGGATTATCTTTGTCGATATTTTTACACAGATTGCACTCATCTTGTCAGATGCCTCTGGTGATACGGTAAGTCAAGCAACTACTGGTACAAATCAGTATATGTTTTATACAAAGAAAGCAGGAGACAGTTCTGGTACATGGAAAGCACAGTTTGTTTCAACTGAGACATACAAATGGCAGTTGTATTATGCCCATTATTACAATGCCAATGCTCGTTCAAGTGTTCCTATGACGGAAGATGGATTTTACTTTGGGGATAATAACAGAGTTTATCAATTCTCTGTTGCAGAATCTTACAGACTTAATTCTCTTCCTCCAGAGGTTGTTGATATGACACAACTTAATGCTCAATTTATTAATCCTGCTGATGGAAAAACTGTAGATTATCTCAAAGACTTTAATGCTGGAGATCAAGTTCATTTCTCTGATATAATTATTGACATTAGTTATGATGCGACTGAGGATGCGACTACATTTTATTTTACCGAGGATACTTATGAGGAAAACATAGGATGGAAATTTGCAGGAAATCTTCTTGACCAATATTCCGCTGGTGATGTTCTGAATCTAACTTTTGATGTGTTGAATGTCGGAAACTATCAGGGCATTACTTTTGAAAGCCTCGACTACTTTGAAGCAGCTTACGCGCATAATAACGGTGCCGCTTATCCCAATATTCAAGATTACCAATAATTTGATTTTGACATAAGGACTTATAGAAGAGGGCGTGTTGCGGATAATTTTCTGCAACGCGCCCTTTTTAGTATGCTTTAGCAAAATAAAGTTATCCCTTTTACTCTGGCCAAAGGAATAACTTTATTGCCTGATAGCATTAAAAGAAAATTGTTGTATCACTTTTGATATAAATTAAAAGTATTTAGCGTCTAAATTCTACCTTGACATTTCCCCAACAAAATTGTAAATAATCTTAACCTCCTGTGTCCTCTGACCATCAATCTTCTTGATTTCTCCAATCAGAATCCGGCTAATGAGCCGGTTCAGCACCGCCTCGTCCAGTTCCTCGATGGCGGCATAGCGCCGGATTTCCTTGATAAAAGTGCGGACTTCGCTTTCTTGCGCATCGGCACGACCTTGCATCATTGCCAGGTCATGCAGGCGTTTCTGGTTGGATTCCTGCTCCTGTTCCAGCGCCGCCGTCAGCTTCACAAACCGCTGCTCGGTCAGGATGCCTTTGGCCTTATCGGTGTACAGGCTCAGGAACATCCCGTCAATTTCCTGATTTCGGGCTTCCAGCCGCAGGCGTTCCTTTTCTGTCTGGGAGGCGTCCACCAGATACCGGTGCTCCATCCGGCGGCTGAGCCGCTGGTAGAACGCATCGGCATCCTTCATAGCCTGCGCCGCCAGTTCCTGAATGTCTTTCAGCACCAGATTGTATAAATCCCTGGCCTCGATCTTGTGGCTGGAACAGACCTTGCAGCCCATGCGGTTGTAGGTCTGGCAGATATAGTACGCCTTGTCAATCGGCTCCCGCATTTCGCCGGTGAAGCGGTTCTTCCCGGTTCGGCCCACTTTCTCATACCGCACCTGCATGGACTTCCCGCAGGTGGCGCAGTAGACCAGACCGTGGAACAGATTATAAAAGGGGCAGGAATTCCCCTGAATGGTCGGCCTGCGGTCAATGAGTTCCTGCACCTGTTCCCATTCCTCCGGCGTCACAATGGCCTCATGGCAGCCCTCGATCACTTCCCACTGGTCACGGGGAATAATGTCATAGGTGTTGGAGCGGATGCCTTTCTGATGCGTCCGAAAGACCAAATGTGCGCCCTTATAGAATGGATTTCTCAGGATGTGACTGATTCTGGCTCCGCCCCAGAAATAATAGTTGGCGTCAAACTCCGTGTTGGCTTTGACATGGGTGATTGGGATTTTTTCTTCCATCAGACGTTTGGAAATCCTCATGCAGCCCAGCCCGTCAAGGGCATAGTCATAGATTTTGCGGATGATTGGCGCTGTCTCAGGGTCAATGATGAGATGCCCCTTGTCCTCCGGGTCACGCATCAGGCCGAAGGGCGGCGTCCCTCCGCAGAACTTCCCCTGCCGGGAGCGGGTGGTGATGCCTGCCAGCACCTTTTTAGAAATATCCCGGCTGTACATATCGTTCAGGATATTCTTAAAGGGCGTAATGTCCATCTCCTGACGGGTCAGGCTGTCCACGCCGTCCGTGATGGCGATATAGCGTACATTGTGTTTGGGGAAAAAGATTTCGATATAGCTGCCAGCTTCAATATAGTTCCTACCAAGCCTGGATAGGTCTTTGGTGATGACGCAGCCGATCTTCCCCGCCTCAATGTCAGCGATCATGCGCTGGAAGGCAGGGCGGTTGAAATTGCGGCCCGTATAGCCGTCATCCACATAATATTCATACTGGAACATTCCATGCTTTTCAGCAAAGTCCCGAAGCATGATTTTCTGGTTGCTGATGCTCATACTCTCGTTGTCGCCGCCGTCATCCAGAGAGATGCGGCAGTAGAGAGCGGTGATTTTCTCATAGACTTGTTTTTTCCTGCTCATAGCGTTCTCCTTCTATGAACAGGGACACGATACCATTATAGTACCATGTCCCTGCCCCTGAATCAACCGTTTTTACGCAGCGTTTTCGGCCATTTCCCGCTGTTCCAGCCATTCCTCGAAGTGTTCGCAGGTCTGGCGCTCGATCAGCTGCTCAAAGGCTTCCCGCATGGACTTCTCCCCGGAGAACTCCCGCACCACCACAAAACGGACTTTATTTTTCTGCTGTTTGCTTTTTTCCATAGGCTACCTCCATAGAGTAGCAGGCCAGACGGCAGCACTGGCAACGAAGTCCGGCAACGAACCTCTGAAAACCTGTAAACTACCGTCTGACCTGCAAATCTTACTTTATCAATTTTCTTGAAAAATCTCGTTGTTTTCGTTGCCGGAGATAGAGATAGATATTAGAAAATACCTTATTTACAGGCTTTTTCCGTATCCAGACCGGAGAATCCCCGGCAACAAACCCGGCAACCAAGTGGCAACCATCCCGGCAACAGACCGCTAATTTTATGCGATCCACTCCTTCGGCAGTTCCAGCTGGCAGCATTCTTCCTCGGTCAGCTCCACAAATCCATCTTCGTTGCCGGGCAGTTCGTTGCCGGAAACGTCCCGTTCCCAGCCCCTCTGCCTGCCATATCCGGTGAACATCCGGGGATTGGAGAATGGTTTCCAGCCCGTCACCACCGTGTTCATGATCTCGTTGATATTGTGCAGCTGCCACCGCTTCGGCTCATCGTAGGTGTGGCCCAGCGCCTCCTTGAACAGCTGTTTGGAGCAGACCATGCTGCCGGTGTAGTGTTCCAGAAAGCCCTGTATCTGTCCGGCCTCGGTGTCCTCCGGCATGAAATCCTTCTGCACCTCCACCAGCTGGCGCTGGATGGACTTGCTGAACTTCATAGAGTAGTGGCCGCTGCGGTAAATCGTCATGGCCTCCGCCCAGACCTGTAAAAGATAGGCTCTGGAGGCGTCCTCGTCCTCCAAAATGTGAACCTCTGCATTCTCCGGGTAAATCATGATCGGCAAAAAGCGCCGATTTCCGGCCCGGTCAAGGGGCAGGAAGTCCAGTGTGTTGGACGAACCGCCGAACACACACTGCCGCAGCCGGTCTTTGGGCTGGGCCTCGTAGGGCGTCCGGTAGGTTTCCTTCTGGCGGCTGATAAAGGAGCGGATTTCTTCAATGCTTTTGGCGCTGCTGGTAGCCAGCATCTCCGACATTTCGATAATCCAGTGTCCTTGCAGCTTCAGATACACCCTGTCATCGTCCAGTTTTTTCAGGTCGTCACTGAACCACTCGTCCCGGATCGCCAGCAAGCGGAAGAAGCTGGACTTGCCAGCCCCCTGACCGCCCACCAGACAGAGCATTTCCTCATATTTGGAGCCGGGGCGGAATACCCGCCGGATAGCCCCCAGCAAAAAGTGTTTCAGCATTTCCTCCACATAGTCGCTCTCGTCCGCACCTAAGAAATGATGGAGACAGGAGCGGATGCGGGGCGTCCCGTCCCAGACAAGGCCGTTTAGCACGTCCTGTATGGGATGGTAGCAGTTCTCATTCGCCACGATGGAGAGCGCCGCCGTCATCTTTTTCTCACTGGTCAGGCCATAGGTCTGCTCAAAATAGAGAAGCAGATATTTCACGTCCGTATCCGTCAGGGCACTGGTATTCCTGCGCCAGCCTAAATCCTGTACAATGTCCACCCGGTCAGTCAAAAGGTTCAGGCGGATCGCCCCACGCAGGAGAGGGTCATGGCAGAACACCGTCCGGCAGTTGCCGATGGTGTTGGCGGGCTGGCCCTTCTCGGTGACGGACAGGCTTTCCCGCACCTCATCAACGCTCCGCTCCGGCGCTAAGGCTTCGGCTGCGCTCATGGCGGCCTGCCGGGTGGCTAGCGGTAAACTCTGATATTCGCTGCTCAATCTTCCTCACCTCTTTTCCATACTCAGCGACCACG
>NZ_JBKVPW010000021.1:42301-46216 GCF_046968865.1 Gallintestinimicrobium sp.
CTCTGATATTCGCTGCTCAATCTTCCTCACCTCTTTTCCATACTCAGCGACCACGGAAGCACGTTCCTCCATGCTGCCGGACAAGAGAATATCCAGCAGATATTCCGTGTACGGTTTCTTTTGCAGGGCCTCCACGAACAGCGGATTCCACGCTTCATCCGGCGTCTGCGGGGCGTATTCCTTCTCCCAGCGTTCCAGCAGATGCAGGTAATTGCACAGCACCCGGAAACATTTCTGCTCCGCCTGCCGGTAACGCAGTTCCTCGCTGATTTTTCGCTTGACCGGCCTCCTGCGGGGCGGGTCATGGCCTTTGGCGTCATAGTGGACAGAGAAATCCTCCGCCAGCTTCAGCGCCGCCTCCTTACTGCTCAGACTAAACAGACGGGCGGTAAAATCAATCACATCCCCATCTGCCTGACAGCCAAAGCAGTGGAACCGATGGTCAATCTTCATACTGGGATGTTTGTCATCATGGAAGGGACAGCAGGCCATGCCATTCCTGCCAACCTGCACCCCGTAATATTCCGCAGCCTGCCTTGTGGTGACAGACTCCTTCACCGCTTCAAATATATTCGATTTTCTCACCTCCAGGCAGAGAAAAAAGCACCCGTTTCCGCAGAAAATCAGGTGCCTCATAACTCCATATCGTGTTTCTTTTTCGGAGCAATCCGCCCCTCACGTTCCCAGCGTTCCCGGTTATCTCGGTCAGCGTTCAGCCTGCCTTTCGCCAGCTTCTCCCGGATGGATTCTCTGGCCTTCTCCTTAATCTGCTCCTTACCGGCCTTCTTGACCTCCGGCTGCATGAGAGTTTTCTGGATTTTTGCCAGGGCGTTCTGCATGACCCGTTTGATTTTGGTAATCACTCCATCCAGACGGGCGGCAGCGTAGTCACGCTCCTTCTTCGGGGCCTTCCGCTCCGGCGAAAGCACCCACTTTTTCGTTTCCTCGATCAGACGAATATCTTCTTTGTGTGTCTCCTGCCGGACGGTATCGGTCACCACCTCCACCGCCTTGTCATAGGCCGCATCGGAAACATCATCTAACAGCGTCTCCACGTCCTCGATTTTGAGCGTCAGTTCTTCCAGCTTCTGCTCCTGCGCCGCAAGCTGCTCCTTCTGCTTCATCAGGATATAATCCTGTTTTTCCAGATAGTCCCGCCCGCCGTAGGACGGCTCCTGATCCAGATGCAGCCCATGCCGTCTGGCGATGTCAAACAGGATCGTCCGGCAGACCGCATCAAAGGTCTGCTTGCGGTTGTTGTTCCGGCCTTTGGGCTTCTCCGGGTTGGGGAGAGGGATGCCAAGTTCTTCCAGCGCCTTTTCCTGCTGGGGGCACAGTTCCCCATAGCGGTTCTCACAGTCAAAGACGTGCCGCTCATGGATGTGGGGCGTCCCCTCGTCCAGATGGAGCGCCCAGTCCAGGATGTGGATATGGGAACCGAAGCGGCGCTCAAATTCCTGATAAAACTCATTGACGATGGAAAAGAGCGTATCCGGCGAGACGGATTCTCCCATCGTGCCGATCTGGTAGATACTTTCCTCCGGGCAGGTCTTGTTGTTTTTCAGCAAGTCCTCCACAGTGCGGTTGCGCTCGGTGTGCCGGGTTTTCTCATTCCGGGCGTTCTGAGCTTCCACATAGCCGCCGTAATGCTCGTAGTAATACATCCGCTCGATTTCCTCAAAGCTGAAATCCGGCTGCTCCGGGTTCTCCCGGAACTCATGGGTGGTAAAGCCCCGGTAGCAGTCCCAGTAGACATTTTGCCTTGCCCGTTCTGCGTCAATGTGTTCGCTGTTCTCCACATCGAACCGGCGGTCATTGTGGCGGGGATTATAGGTGCCATGCTTGCCGGAGCGTCCATTGTGTCGTGTCAGTTTCAAACAGATTTCCTCCTTCCTGCGAAGATGTTCTGGGGCCGGGGAAGGGGCGGCGAAGCCGCAAATCCTGCGAATTTTGCGTCAGGTAATACCCAGTACAAGTTGACGCAGGCATCAACTCTCCCTGGGCAAGGCGTTTCACCCTTGACCCGATGGGGCGGCTGCCCTCAACCTGCCAAGGCACTTCGTCCTTGACCCGATAATGGCTGCCGCCCTTAACCTGCCAATGGGCGTTGCCCCTTGACCCCAGCAGTGCGCTGCCGCCCCTGCACCCCGCCACAAAGGGCTGGCCGCCCTCTGTACTTCCGCACCGGCGAAGCTGGCTTCCACCGCAGGAACGGTGTTTGCCAGTTTCACCGGCTCCGTATCCACACATTTGCGCCCATAGGCGGGGAGTGGATACGGAATACGCCTGCGGGGATTGCCGGTCAAAACATCGGGTGCAGACCCGTCATTTTTCCCGTAAACACCCCGATTTTAGGCGATTTTTTCTTCCGTTACCACCACCTGAAAGCCATGCTCCTTTGCGTACTCCCTTGCGGCGGCTTTCCGTTCTTCGCTGTACGGAGGCACCAGCCGGATCGACAGCCGGGACTTGTCCAGCACATAGGTCACGCTGCCCTCCGGCGTGCTGCGCTCCAACCGGCACAACAGTGGGTACTTCCGGCTGAAATCAGCCAGCCTGCGCTTCAAGCTGGCGTTGAAGGTGTAGACGCTGGCAAGGTTCTCCGCCTCGTTCCAGTTGATGATGGTTTCTTTCTCATACTTAGACAGCTTCTTCATACAGATCCTCCTCATAATCGGTGTAAGATTTCAGCACACGCAGGTTGCGCTTGAGACGGCGGTACTCGTCCATCTCCATGCGCAGATGGTGATAAAAATCCTCGTACCAGCTTTCGTTCATCTCCGTCTCCACCTTCCGGGCCAGCCCCAGCATCCGGCGTTTGGCCTCCGGGTCAACCGTCAGAGCCGTCAGCCATTTCAGCCGTGTCACCGTATTGTGGTGGCTGAGACAGCCGTAAGCGTAGAGAATCTTCTTTTCTTTCATACTCAGTGTCATAATGATTTCCTCCATTTCTTTGCTGCGGAGCCATGCGCCCCGCATGATAAACTTGTTTCCTGTCCGCCGGTCTGCCTGCAAGCCGCTCCTGCCCGGAATTTCTCCCGGCGTATCGGCCTCTTTGGTGTGCTCGATTTCTGTCCTGGCGTCACTTCCCCGGAGGCCATACCCCTTGCAGCCGGTCATTCGATTTTCAAGGTTCTGTGCCTGTCTGCAAGAACCAGTTTACCGAAAAAAGAGGCCCTTTCCCGTATATCCAAAACGTCGGAAAAACGCTCGAAATCCGCATATTTCCACGCTTATGGAATCGTGCTATAATGGGTGTAATCACTGAAAAAGATAACGAGAGAGGGGGCTTTGGATGTACGCAAAGCTGACAATCCCGGAGCGGCTCAAAGACCTGCGGGTGGTGGACAAGCACCTGACGCTGGAACAACTGGCGGAGCAGACCGGCCTGTCTAAATCCGCGCTGGGAAAATACGAAACCGATGACTACAAGGACATCAGCCCGTTTGCGATTGCAACGCTGGCGGACTTTTACGGCGTGTCCACCGACTATCTGATGGGGCTGACGGAAAATAAAAATCACCCAAACACAGAACTTCAATCTCTGCATCTGAGTGATGATATGGTGGAACTTTTGAGCAGCGGCAAAATCAACAACCGGCTTCTCTGCGAACTGGCTGCCCACCCGAATTTCCGGCGGCTGATGATAGATATGGAAATCTGCATCGACCAGATCGCCAATATGCGGGTGGAGCAGATGAATCTGGTGTTGGAGGCCACCCGGCAGACCGTCATGAGCAAGTATGCGCCCGGAGAGGATGACCTCTATATGCGGACGCTGGAACTGGGGCAGGTGCAGGAAAGCGATTTTTACAGCCATGTCATGCACGATGATCTGGACAGCATCGTCCGGGACATCCGGGAAGCACACCGCAAGGACAAGACCACCGCCGACCCGCAGCCCACGCTGGATGA